>CAZHIV010000328.1:0-4651 GCA_964532675.1 uncultured Planctomycetaceae bacterium | reverse complement strand
CGCGCATGGATTCAAGGGCCCGTACGACCAGCAGCGCGATAGCGGCAACTTCGGCTTTCACGAAGGTTTCAACTCGGGCTTCAAGATCCCGTACACCTACGCGGGCTACCAGATTGGCTACCAAGCGGCCCATAGCCAGCTCAACGGCGACAAGGACACGAGAATTGAAGACTCCCACACGCAGCACTTCATCACGTTCGGCCTGTTCCGGCGGGTCGAGGACGGCCTGCAGTTCGGCACCGCCTGGGATGTGCTGCGCGATCAGCGGTTCGACGCCGTCGATTTCCACCAGTTGCGCACCGAAATCAGCTGGATGGACTGCGGCCGGCACGAGTTCGGCTTCGCGGCTACGGTCGGCTTGAATGAGTACGATATCGAGGATAACGACGACAATGGAGACGACAACGATAACGACCAAGTAAACGAGGCTTCGATTGCCGACTCCGACTACTGGCAAGCCAGCGATCAGTACCTTCTGTTCTACCGGGTTCACGGCAAGCGGGGCGGCGAAGGCCGCATCTTCGGCGGTTGGAACGACGCTTCCGACGGCATCCTCGGCACCGATATGCACCTGCCGGTGCACGACCGCTGGAGCGTCCAAACCGGCTTCACGTACATGATCCCCGACGCGAGGAATGGCCGCGACGGCGCCAGTGAAGAGGCCTGGAACCTCAACCTCAGCCTGGTGTGGCACTGGGGCTGCCGCGCCCGCAAGGGCCACGACAGCCCGTACCGCCCGCTATTCAACGTGGCCAACAACGGCACGCTCATCATCGACAACCGCGAGGACGATTGACGCATTGAGCCGGTTTCTTTTAGCCGGTTTTTCTTCCAGCATGAGCGCTCATCATAGCCGGAGGGCTACGCCCTCCGGTCCGGACGGCGTAGCGGCCCGGCCATTGGGCATTCAATTCTTCTCAGTCGCCTATGCAGTAGCGGCAACGACGACGGCGATGTGCAATAATAGATTGTAGGCATCGATTCCCGTCCACCTGCCGCACACGGCGACTTAAAATGGCGAACCGCTGCGCCAACATGCTCGGCATTGTCCCAAAACTCCCCTCCCTTGATGGGAGGGGTTGGGGGAGGGTGATGATTCGCCGCGGAATTAGCCCCTCCCCAACCCTCCCCCGTGGCGGGGAGGGAGTTTTGAGCCGAAGCCTAGTACTCGCGGCCTTGGCTGCTGCATCCCTTGTGGACGGGGCGGCTGCCCAGTCGCTGCGCGATTGGCGGCGGCTGGCCGATCAGATGGTCGACCAGGAAATTGTCGCGGCCGGCGTCAACGACGAGCGCGTGGTTCGTGCCCTGCGCGAGACGCCGCGGCACGAGTTCGTTCCGCCTAACCAGCGCCAGCTCGCGTACTACGACATGGCACTGCCGATCGGCGAGCGGCAAACCATCTCGCCGCCGTTCATCGTGGCCTCGATGACCGAGGCCATCGATCCGCAGCCCGCGGATCGTGTGCTGGAGATCGGCACGGGCAGCGGCTATCAGGCCGCCGTGCTCAGCCCGCTCGTGCGCGACGTGTACACGATCGAGATCGTCGAACCGCTCGCCCGCCGCGCGGCTCGAACGCTGAAACGTCTCGGCTACGATAACGTGCACACACGCGCCGGCGACGGCTACCAAGGCTGGCCCGAAGCGGCGCCCTTCGACAAGATCATCGTGACCTGCTCGCCCGAAAAGGTGCCGCAGCCGCTCGTCGATCAACTCCGCGACGGCGGCCTGATGGTCATCCCCGTCGGCCAACGGTACCAGCAGACGCTGTACTTAATGCGCAAAGCGGACGGCCAGCTGAAGGCTGAAACGCTGCGGCCGACCTTGTTCGTGCCGATGACCGGCGAGGCGGAGTCGCAGCGCGACGTGAAACCCGATCCGAAGAATCCGCAACTCGCCAACGGTAGCTTCGAAGAATTGATCAGCGAGAAGGGTGACCAGAAGCAACCTGCCGGCTGGCATTATCAGCGCCAGCTGACCCTCGCCCGCGCCGCCGAGGCGCCGCACGGTAAACAATTCGCGACGTTCCGCAATGCCGAACCGGGACGCGCCGCGCACGCGCTGCAAGGATTTGCCATCGACGGGCGCGAGATCTCGCGCGTGGAACTCTCGTTCTGGATTCAAGCCGAGAATATTCGGCCGGGCGCGCAAAGCGACGAATGGCCGCGGCTGATCGTCACCTACTACGACGAGCGCCGCGCCATCGTGGGCCAGGACTTCGTCGGACCGTTTAGCGGGACCTTTGGCTGGAAGCGGCAATCGGGCGAGCTGCGCGTCCCGCTCCGAGCTCGCGAGGCCATCCTGCGAATCGGCCTGTTGGGCGCCGTCGGCGAATTGTCGCTGGACGACCTGCGGCTGGAGGCCCGGCCGTAAGACTTATCCTCTTCCCGCTCGGCGGTATTGCCGCAAATCGTCGCCCGCACGGGCCATTCGCCCGGTCATCAGGCGACCTCTTTTCCACAGGCCGCGGTAATCTGCCGCAACAGCTAGCAGCCGCTCAGTTTAGACCGCAGATGCGGGCGTTTCCGGCAGCGTGGACCGCACGACCCGCCTACTCGGACAATTTTTCCCAACTTACTTGAATTATGTAACCCTGCTGGTATCCTAGATCGGGTGTCCGCTGGCAGCGGATTTCCCATCGGAGGGGTCTGACTATTTTATCTCACGGAAACTGGGAGGATTGAGACACATGACGCTGAAGAAGAGTTTGATTGCCGCTTTGGTTGCTGTCGGCGCGGTGGCGGTGATGACCGAAAGTTCGCATGCTTTCTTTGGCTTGCGCGGCAGCCATGGTAGCAGCGGTTCGTCCGGCGGCTCGTGGGGTTCCGGGGGTTCACACGGTTCCTGGGGTTCCCGCGGTTCCTGGGGTTCCCGCGGCTCGCACGGTAGCGCCGGGTCGCACGGTAGCGCCGGGTCGCACGGCAGCTCCGGCTCGCACGGCAGCTTCGGCTCGCACGGTAGCTCCGGCTCGCACGGCAGCCACGGTGGTGGCTATGCCGTGTCGAACTACGAGGGTTACGGCTATGCCCGCCGCAGCGCTCCGTCGCGAGAAGTGATTGCTTCGCGGCCCGCCGCGCCTGCCGTCAAGACTCGTTTGACGCTGCACGTTCCCGCCGAAGCCAAGGTGTCGCTGGCCGGCGTCGACACGAAGCAATCTGGTGAAGTCCGCCAATTCGCCACGTCGAACCTCAAGGCCGGCGAGGCCTGGGACGACTACAAAGTCGTCGTGGAGTTGGAGCAGGACGGCCAGATGCTGCGTGAAGAGCGCATCATTAAGCTGACCGGCGGCCAGGCCCAGGAGCTGTCGATCGACTTTGACAGCACGCAGCTCGCTCAGCGCTAAGTCAGACTCGCAATAAACCGCTCAATGACCCCTCGCACCGGAGCATCCGGTGCGAGGGTTTTTTCGTTTGCTATTGCTCTGGCCGCCAGGGCAGGGCGGACGCTAGTATTGGCGCAATCGTAGTTCCGCCCAGCCGAGGCGAAGTCAGGACATCAGACAGTACAGACAAGGAGAAGAGGAGAGAGGGAAACAAGGAGAATAGTCCTCCATCGAGTTCTCCTCGTCTCCCCCTCTCCCTGTCTCCCCCCTCTGGACTACAGCGCCATGGTAGGAGCTGCCACAAAACCCGCGCCCCAGCAGCCGCCCCCCAAGAGCCGTCCGACTTCGTCGCAGCGCGAGTCCGGTTCCTCGTCGCGCCGGGGCGGCGGCCGGCCCGCGGCGTGGGTCCGCGTGCTGGTGAGCCTCGTCCTCGTGTGGCATCTGACGGCGGTGGCGCTGGCGCCCATGTCGCTGCCGCCCAGCTCGGAGTTTGTCGTCGACATCGCGCAGCAGCCGCCCATGCAGTGGTATCTCGACCTGCTGTACCTGAACCACGGCTACCATTTCTTCGCACCCGACCCCGGCGACGGGCGTCTTATTCGGTTCGCAGTCTTCGACGAACGTGGCGGCCTGATTGAACAGGGCGAGTTCCCGAATACCAAAGAATACTGGCCGCGGTTGTACTACCATCGCTACTTCATGCTCGCCGATCAGGTCGGAATTCCCTCCTCCGATGAGGAGTACAGCAAGCAATGGCAGCGCCGCTACCTGGAAGCGTACGCGCGGCAACTGCTGCGCGAACACGAGGGGCAATCGGTGCGCGTGCAATGGATCGTTCACTATCAGTTGCCGCCCGATCTGGCGAAACAAGAAGTGAAGATCACTGACCCGAAGAGTTATCAGCTACTCATGGAAGTCACGCAGCGCCGCAGTGATCTGGCCTCGCCGGCCGGCGATCAAAGCGGAGCGTGGCAGCAGGACCCGTGGCGAAGCGGGCGGGTCGACTCGGCCAATCGATGGATCGGAGGCCGCCGATGATCGCCGCCACGCGCGACTATTTCGCCGACGTCTGGGAGGCCTGGAACGAGTTCTGGTTCACGCCCACCAACCCCTCCACGCTCTCGGCCATTCGCCTGCTGACGGGCGCGATGTTGCTGTACACCCACTTCATCTGGTCGTTCGAGTTGGTCGCGTTCTTCGGCCCCGACGGGTTTTTGCCGGCGGATCTAATGCACGATGCGCTGCTGGCGACCAACGATCCCGACGGATCGGGTCCTGCCATCGGCACGAGCCGGCTGATTTGGAGCCATTTCGACCTCATTCAGTCGCCCA
>CAZHIV010000327.1:0-4058 GCA_964532675.1 uncultured Planctomycetaceae bacterium | reverse complement strand
GCGCGACGATCAGCATGCGCTGGCCGAAGCCGATCGGCGTGACCAAATCGATCACACGCATGTTCACCTCGGATTGATCCGTTTCAAAAATGACGCGCTTCGTCGGGTGGTGCGGGGTCAAATCCTCGAACGCGGTCTTCTCCGTGACCTTGTCCGGTTCCTCGAAACAGATAGCCTCGACCCGCAGAAGAGCAAAGTATTTTTCCGATTCCTTGGGCGGCCGGATTTGACCCGCGACAATGTGTCCGGAGCGCAGACCGAAGCGGCGAATTTGTGACGGGCTCACGTAAATATCATCCGGACAGGGGACGTAGTTATATTCCGGGCTGCGCAGGAATCCGAAGCCGTCCGGCAGGATCTCCAGCGTGCCCTCGCCGTACATCAGCCCCTTGAGCTTCACCCGCTCCTTGAGGATCCGGAAGATCAGCTCCTGCTTCTTGAGGCCGGTGACGTTGGGGATTTTTTCCGCCTCGGCCGTGGCGATCAGCTCCGGCACCGTCATCCGCTGCAGCTCGGCGATGTGGACGTTGCGGTCCTGCACGTCGTCCTTGGCGATGGCCGCGCCGATGCGGCGCACCCGTTCGGCGGCTTTGTCGAGCTCTTCGGCCAGCGAGAGCGGCTCCTCGCGATCGAGCTCGGCCAGGAGCTGGCGGTCGATGATCTGTTCGCCGTTTTGATTGGGCCGCGGACGGCGGTGCATGGGGCGCGGCCGGTTGTGCCGCGTGTCGCGTTGACCTGAATCAGCCATTGGATCGTTCGCTCCTAGAGAAGAGGAGAGCGCATGGCGCGCGGACGGCGCCTGGGGTGGGATGGGATGAAATAGATCGGAACTCAGAAGGCTGGCAACGAACGGCCAAACCGTGGGGTGCCTCTGGGGTCCTATTATGCCATACGGGAGGGTCGGATGGGAAGCCGAAAGTTTGCGGCCTGTCGCGGTTCGCGGGATCTTAACGCTGGCACCGTCGAGGAGTTTCTTCATAGCCGCGACCCCAACGGGTCGCCGGAAAACGCCCCCCTCGCTCCAACGCTGCGTCGGGGGTCGCCGCTAACCTTGGACACGCTCCCGCCAGAATCGGTGCACGGCGTCGCGCAGCTCGTCGAGGCCGCCGTCGTTCCCGATGACCGCGTCGGCGGCGCGGCGTTTGCGATCGACCGGCCATTGGGCGGCTTCCCGCCGGGCAAACTCGGCCTCCGACCAGCCTCGCTGGCGGGCCCACCGCAGCCGGGCCGCTCGCGGAGCGTCGATCATGAGCACGACGTCGCACATCGGCCCCCAATCGGCCTCCAGCAAGAGCGGCGCGTCGAGCACGACGGCCCGCTTTCCCTCGGCCGCGAATTGTTGCCGCACCGCCTCCAGCCGGCGGCCGATTCGCGGGTGCAGCAGGCCTTCCAGGAACTCCCGGTCGGCCTCCGCCTCGTCATCCTCCGCAAATACCCGGCCGGCCAGCGCGGTCCGGTCCACGTTGCCCGCCGCGGTGAACACAGAATCGCCCCACCGCCGGCGAAGTGCCTCGCGCACCTCCGCGTCCTCCGCCAGCACGGCATGGCCCGTCCGGTCGGCGTCCAACAGGCCGGCGCCGTGCTCGACGAGCATCTGGGCGGCCAGCGATTTGCCGCTCGCAACGCCGCCCACCAGGCCGATGGTTTTCATCTGGCGATCAATCCGGATTTGCGATGTTGTACGACATTACTATGCGGTCCACGGTTCGCATTCGGCCCAGTTGTCGCCGGATTTGACGTCGACTTTCAGCGCCACGTGGAGCTTCATCACCGTTTGCATTTCGTGGCGCACCAACGCGGCCAGCGCGGCGAGGTCGTCGGGCGACACTTCGAAGACCAGCTCGTCGTGGATTTGCAGGATGAGCCGGGCCGGCAGCGACTCGTCGCGCAATCGGCGGTGAATGGCGATCATCGCCAGCTTGATGAGGTCCGCCGCCGAGCCCTGGATAACGCTATTGACGGCCGTTCGCTCTGGCAAATTGAGCGGACGGCGGCTTGGCTGATCGGTGCCGAGAGTAAGCTGCTCGTTCGGCCGGACGCCTTGAATCGCGCGCCGGCGGCCGAGGATCGTGGCGACATAACCCTGTCGGCGGCATTCGTCCAGGGTGCGGAGCATGAACTGCGCGACGCCGCGGTAGGTGGCGAAGTAGCCGTCGATGAATTTGGCCGCATCATCCTGCGAAATGCCGAGTCCTTTAGCCAAGCCGAATGGGCTTTGGCCGTAAATCACGCCGAAGTTCACCGCCTTGGCGCTACGTCGCATCGCGGACGTGACCTCGGCAAGCGGCACGCCGAAGACCTGGCTGGCCACCAGCGCGTGGATGTCTTCGTCGCGGTCGAACGCCGCGCAGAGCGAGGGGTCTTCCGAGTAATGGGCGAGTATCCGCAGCTCGATCTGCGAGTAGTCGGCGGCGAGGAGCTTCCATTTGGTTGTTCCCCCCTCCCCTTTCCCCTCCCCGCCGAGGGGAGGGGCATTTGCGACGAAGGCGGAGCGGATTTCGCGGCCTTCCTCGGTGCGGATGGGGATGTTTTGCAGGTTCGGATCGCTCGAGCTGAGCCGGCCCGTGGCGGCCACCACCTGGTTGAACGAGGCGTGCACGCGCCCCGTGTCGGGGTGGATCATCGCCGGCAGCGCGTCGACGTAGGTGTTCTTCAGCTTGGCGTACTGGCGGTATTCGACGATCTTGGCCGGCAGGGCGTGCGACGAAGCGAGCTGTTCCAGCACATCCGCATCCGTGCTTGGCCCGGTCTTCGTTCGCTTCACGACGGGCAAGCCGAGTTCCTGGAAGAGCACCTGGGCGAGCTGCTTCGGCGAACCGATGTTGAGCGGGTGTCCGGCCAGCTCCTCAATCTCCCGTTCCAGTTCGGCAAGCCGCTCGCCGTAGCGGGCGCTGAGCTCGGCCAGCCGCGCGGGGTCGACCCGCACGCCGGTGAACTCCATGTCAGCCAGCACCTCAATGAGCGGGACTTCGACCGTGTTGTTGAGCTCGTCGAGCTGCAGCTCGGCGAGTTGGGTCGCCAGGATCGGCTGCAGGCGCAGCGGAATGTCGGCGTCCTCGGCCGCGTAGGTTGCGACCTGCTCCACGGGCACCTCGTCCATTCGCTTCTGGTCGCGGCCTTTGCCGATGAGCTGGTCGATCTTGATCGTCGTGTGATTGAGATACTTTTGGGCCAGGTCGTCGATGTTGTGGCTGCGCCCACCCGCATCGAGCAAGTAGCTGGCGACCATCGTGTCGAACGCGACGCCCGCCAGGTTCACGCCGGCGGCGCGGAGCACGATCATGTCGTACTTCAGGTTTTGGCCCAACTTGCGGATGGCGGGATTCTCCAGCACCGGCCGCAGGGCTTCGAGCGTGGCCTTGGGGTCGAGCACCGGCTCGCCCTCCGGTCCGCGGACGGGCACGTAATAGGCCTCGCCGGCCGTGAATGCGAAGGAGTAGCCGACGATCTCGGCGCAGCGGGGCATGACGTGCGTCGTCTCCGTGTCGATGCTGATCAGCGACTGCTGCGAGAGCCGCGCCACCAGCTCGGCGAGCTTCGCGGGCGTATCGACGAGGTGGTAATCGGCCTTCTCGGCCGTGGTCGGCGCCGGGCGGGCGTCCGGCGATATGTGGCCGACGCGCTCCAGGAACGTGCGGAAGCCAAACTCGGCGAACAGCTCGGCCAGCCGGTCGTGGTCGAGTCCGCCGACGCGGCTGAGGTCCCAATCGGGCAGGATGGGCACCTGGTTGTCGAGTCGCACCAGCTGGCGGGAGAGCAGCGCGACCTCGCGAGATTCGACGAGCTTTTTGCCCTTCGCGCCGGGCACCTCGGCGGCATGCTCCAGGAGGTTGTCGAGCGTGCCGTAAGTTTCCAGCAGGGCGCTCGCCGTTTTCGGGCCGATGCCGGGCACGCCGGGAACATTATCGACCTTATCGCCCACCAGGGCCTGGAAGTCGACGACCTGGTCGGGCCGCACGCCCCAGTCGTCCATGAGGGCGGCGCGGTCCATGGCGGAGTTTTTGCGCATGTTGTAGAGTCGGACGCGGTCGGTGATGAGCTGGCGGCAATCCTTGTCG
>CAZHIV010000326.1:0-3899 GCA_964532675.1 uncultured Planctomycetaceae bacterium | reverse complement strand
AAACCCCAACGGGGTTTAACCAATGTGTAACGCCTACGGCGTAAACGATCCATGATCGCTCGTTCCCCAGAGTGCGCCGCTTCGCGACGACTCTGGGCTTTGGAGTGTAACGCCTTCGGCGTAGAGATTGCCGAAGTTATTCTTGAGGCATCCCTAAGAGCCTATCCCAGAACCGTCGGGGACTGTCCCAATTTTTCCGAGTCCGCGAGGAAAAATGGGACTGTCCCCCTTTCCGGGACGGTTCTGGGATAGGCTCTAAGTCTCGCACTTGAACCACGACTGGCGACTCCCCCATGACACGATTGCTTACCGCATCGATCATCGCGCTAGCGGCGTTTCGCTGCGATGCCCGGGCGGGCGACCTGAGCGTCGTACCGCTGCTCAACGGCGAGCGGGCCGACTCGCTGAACCTGTGGGGCGGACCGCTGGGCCAGGGAAGTATCGGCAGCACGGGCGGCTTCGCGAAACAATCGTCCATCGTGCACAGCGGCAACGGCGCCTACCGCGCCAACTTGGGAAACGCCGACTCGTTCGAGTTCTTCCAAACGTTTTCCAGCGCCGTCAGTGGAACTCCGGGGTATCGGCAGGACCGCGACCTCACGCAGTACCAGATGCTCGAGGGATGGGTTCGCAACGATGCCGGCAACCCGCTCACCTTCACCCTGGAGCTGAAGGACTATCGCGATACGACCGCCCATGCCGCCACGCGAAGCTACACCATTCCGGCGGGCGGCACATGGACCAAGATCGAAGCACCGCTCAACCTGGGCGCCGGTTGGAACGTGACAGGCAATCCCGATTTAAGTCGCACCTTTGCGCTCGGCTTCCTGGTAAACGAAAACATGGGCCAGCTCAATGGCTCGCTCTATCTGGACGACTTCAACCTGATCGAGAACGGCCCCAGCATCGACCCGGCCACGGCGCCGATCGGCACGATCGTCGAGCGGCTGGCCCGCCGGCAGTTCCTGGGCCTGTGGGCGGCGCGGAACAAAACGTCGGGGCTGATCCCCAATTCGTCGGACAACGTGGCCATCGGCGCGCTCAACACGACGACCGGCGTCGTATGGAACCTGCCTGCCGCGGTGCGCCGAGGCTGGGTGACCCAAACCGACGCCGACGCCTACATGGGACAGCTCGTTACTACACTCAACTCGAACAGAAACCAGGCCACCTATCTCCCGACGCGGTTCCTCGATTTCGTGACGGGAAATCCGGTAACCGACCACGAAGAATCGAGCATCGACGCGGCCTTCATCGCGCTGGCGCTGCACAATTACAAGTCGCAGCCGGCGACGCCGGCCGGGCTGGCCGACGCGATCGACGACCTGCAGAACCGCTTCGATTTCGCCGCCTTTGCCACCAGCGGCGCGTTTCGGCAGGCGTACTTCCAGCCCACCGGGCAGTACGGCTGCTGCACGTACAGCGGCTACACGAACGAGCACAAGGTAATCGCCCTGGCCGCCGAGCTCTCCGAAGATTACCACGTCCCGCTGGAGAGCCAGTGGAACAAGGACACGGCCCGCGTCTTGGACCATCTGGTCGATCCCGATCAGGACCACCTCGTCTACTCACCCAGCACCGAGTATCGCGCGCCGTTCGTGCAGGCGCTGTTGAACCTGTTCGTCGATACGTCGCAGCGCGGCGCGGACAATTACCCGGTGCGCAGCCTGGCGCGGAACCCGTGGCAGAATTTCGTCCGCTACGAGGCGGAGGTGGCCGCCAGGCTCGAGCAGCTCGGCCGCGAGAATTTCTTTCAGCCGGACGCCGGACAAGGCCCGAACCCGAATCCTCCACCAGACATCACCTACCTTCCCTGGAACTTGTATAACGATTTTGGCCAGCCGGACTTATTTCAACCCTGGAGCGTCGCCCTCGCGATGATGGCCGGCGCGCCCGGCGCGGAAGACGCGCTGCGCTTCCTGCTCGACAACGGGCTGGGCAATGGACTTGACGGTCCTCAGGGGCTTGCCGATTGGGCGATGTGGTCCACCGGTGCGGCCGACCCAACGGAAGTCCCGTCGTTCGCCGACAACTGGAACGTCGCGCTCGCCACGATGGCCCTCATGGAAATCCTGGAGGGTTCCGACCGGGCCAGCCTGTTCTTCGCGAACCTGCCGGAAGTTAAAGCCGCGCTCGACACCGTGTTCGTCGCCGGCGACTACGACGGTAATGGCTTCGTTGCCGCGGCCGACTACAACTATTGGCGGAGCACGTTTGGCTCAAAAACGCTCCTGGCGGCCGACGGGAACAACGACGGCGTCATCGACGCGGCGGACTACGTGGTTTGGCGCAAGGCGATGGGCTCGCCCGGGGCCGGCTCAGCCGCCACCGTGCCGGAACCCGCGAGCGCGCAACTCGTGATGCTGCTGGGATTTGTTGTTCTCTTGCCGTTACGGAGCGGCAGGCCATGAGCGCGAGCGTATACGTGCCATCGACCAGGCAAACGAAAACCGGACGCGTTATTATGAAAACGCTTGCAATCCGTGCAAAGCCGGGTTAAAATGCCCTGTGGGGCGGTTTGGTTGGAAGCTCCGGTTGTCGAGGTGAAGCTAAATAGCAGGCGAATGGTCGTCGAACGACGGCCGCGATTCGTCACAGGCAGGAGGCGGTTCTTTTTGCGAGCCTGCGCGCGGCTTCGCAGCGCAGAATTCAGGCTGATCTGTGGAAGCCAGGAGTCGAGGTGTTGGTGCCGATTGTTCTGCGGGCAATGTGTACGGGTCGACCTTTGATTCATCGCACTTTTCGCGCGACTGACATCCAGTGAAGCAAGGCGAATCGTCGCGACAATCCGGTCGGGCACTGTCGGTTATACCTTGGGAGAAACACGATGAGAAAGCTAATCGCGGTGGCGGTGGTTACAACTTTTATGGCGGCTTGGGCGACGAACGCACAAGCAGTGAACCTGCTAATAAACGGCGATTTTGAGTCAACTGCACCGGAATTCCCCGATTGGAACCTGCAAGAGACCGTGACCGGCCAGCCAGGAGCGCCCATCGATTCGGTGGGACAGCAAGGTTTCGCCAATCAAGCCGGGGAGATTGCTGGTGAGTTTGGCATGTGGCTCAAGGCGTTCTCTGGAAACCTTGATCCTTACGTTGACCAAAACGTAATGATCAATGGCATCCTCTCGCAAACGGTTCCGTTCACTGGAACCGTCGGCGAGCAATACACGCTCACCGGTTGGTCGCGATTCGAAGGCAATTATTCTGGCGGCGTCGATACACTCGACGCAGGATCGCCGTCCGGCGCAGTGACTTCGCCGACCTCCACGTCGTTGATGCTCGAGTTCCTCACCTCCGGCGGCTCGGTGATCGATTCGCCGTTTTCGGTCGATCTGAAGGCCGACCGCTTCACGCAAAGTCCGGTTAACATTCCTAACGACGGCGAGTGGTATCAGCACACCGTTTCCGGAAACGCGCCGTCGGGGGCCGCTTCAGTGCGGGTCACGGCACAAGGAACAAACATGGTCTTTAACGTCGACCCAGCTCAGTCGGCGATGCTAGACAACTTTGCGCTGCGACGCGCAAACGATGCGGGAACCGAGCTCTTGGCAAATGCGAATCTGAACGACGGTCCGCCCGAGTTGTTCGGCTACGACCTCGTCGAAGTTGGTTCAGGCGTCAGCCAGGACACCGCAGGACGCGGCGGCAATTTTGCCGACGATCCTGCCACCCCGGGAGACTTTGGCTATTGGGTCAAGGCGTTTAATGCCGGCGACGCCACGCTTTCGCAACGGCTTTCGGCCAGCGAGGCCGAGGAGTACACGTTCACCGCTTCGTCCGCTTTCGGGCAAAACTACTCCGGCGGCAGCGGTCCTACCAAACCGACCACGCTCACGCTCATGGAGCTGGTGTTCCTTGACGCCAGCGAAGACGAGCTCGACGTGCAGCAGATCGACC
>CAZHIV010000325.1:0-11252 GCA_964532675.1 uncultured Planctomycetaceae bacterium | reverse complement strand
GTTGCAGTCTGCTGATCGATCAAGGGGATAAATACCTGATGGGCACCCAATCCGACAAGGATCGGCACCAGCGTGGGGTTGCTAATTCCAGCGATAATCTCGCCGGCATCGGAAACGGCGCTAATCTGACGACTAACCAGGCCGTGATCCAGGATCGTGGCCTTCGACACATTGAAGTACATCCCCGCTTGAGCCGATGCGCCCAACCCTAAGAGGACGACCACGCCAAAAAAAGATTGCCGCAGCATTATTCTGCCTCCTGGCGGACATGAAGGACCTGACTCGGCTTGAATCAAGGTGGAGCGAGGGGCTGCCTCTCGCTCCCGCCGCATTATACAAAAGCTCGAGCTAAAACGCCAAAGGCCACCGATTCGGAATTGCTGCGGGCAATTCGGCAATTCGGGGCCGAGAGGTTCGAGAATTGCAGGGGCTTTCCTCGTACGTCTCGCCCCGGGGGGCTGGGATGGATGCGGCGCTGGGGGCCGGCTACGGGGCCGCCGGGGCGGCGATGGTGATCACGATCGTGGTGATCATCACCGCCGACGTGGTGCATCCGCCCGCGGCGGGCACGGCGCTGAGTTTTGCGTTTCGACCGAGCGACGTGCGGGCGCCGACGCTGTTCGCCCTGTGCCTGTTGATCATTGCGATCCTGGCGGCGCTGCAGCGGAGCATGCTGGTCGTGCTGACGAGGCTGACAACAAGGCAATCGTAACGGCAATGTTCTTCGAGAGCTGGATTGGGTTGGGTCGGACGATCGTTGTCGGCACGCTGGCTTACGTGTGCCTGGTGCTGATGCTGCGCATCTCGGGAAAGCGGACGCTGGCGAAGATGAACAGCTTCGATCTGATCGTGACGGTGGCGTTGGGTTCGTCGCTGGCGACGGTCTTGCTGTCGAAGCGCGTGCCGCTGGTCGAGGGCGTGGTGGCGTTTGCCTTGCTGATACTGCTGCAGTTCATCGTCACGTGGCTCTCGGTGCGATCCGACGTGGTTCGGCGCGCGGTCCGTGCCGAGCCGCGACTGCTGTTGTACCGAGGCGACTTCTTGCGCGACGCGATGCGATCGGAGCGCGTGACCGAGTCGGAGGTGTGCCAGGCCATTCGGTCGCAAGGCATATTGGCGTTGGGTGAAGCCGAGGGCGTCGTCATCGAAACGGACGGCACGTTTTCGGTCATCGGTCGGGGAGAGGCGGCGGAGCATTCTTCGCTGGGCGAACTGAGCGGCGGCGTGCCGCGGCAACCCGAACAGGAAGGCTAAGGATCGAACCATGTTGGCGCGGCTAAGAATGATGTGGTCGGCGGTGCGCGACAGCCTGTGGTTCATTCCCGCGCTGTTTACGCTGCTGGCCGCGGCGCTGGCCTTTTTCATGGTGCAGGTGGACCGCTCGTTCGAAAAAGCGGTGGACGAAATCGACCATTGGTTTCTGACGGGCGGCGCCGAGGGATCGCGGCTGGTGCTCAGCACGATTGCCGGTAGCCTGATTACTGTCACCGGCGTGGTGTTTTCGGTGACCATTGTCGGGCTGCAGCTGGCCAGCACGCAGTTCACGCCGCGGATCTTGCGCAACTTTCTGGCGGATCGGTCGAACCAGATCGTGCTGGGCGTGTTCATCAGCACATTTACCTATACGCTGCTGGTGCTGCGGGTCGTGAAGTCGAAGCTGGAAAACGACGCGGCATTTGTTCCGCATCTTTCGGTGGCGACGGCCATTGTGCTCGCGCTGATAAGCGTCGGGTTTTTGATCCACTTCATCCATCACGCCGCGCGGTCGATCCAGGCGTCGGTGATCCTCAGCCGGGTGACGGAGGAGGGATTGACGCTGGTGAAGCGGTTGTTTCCAGAGGAAATCGGCGCACCGGCGAAAGAGCCGCAGGCCGAGGCTGAACTTTCGCAGCGGTCACCAGAGACAATTACTGCGACCGAGGAAGGATATCTGCAGGCGATCAGCGGCCAGGAACTGTTCGATTTGGGTAAGAAGCATCGGCTCTTGATCCGCATGGCGGTGCCGGTCGGCGCGTTCGTGGTCAAAGAGCAGGTGCTGGCCGAAGTTTGGGCGGAGGAGGATTGCGACGAGGAGGTGCGGAAAAAAATTCGCGGCGCGTACTTGTTGGGCAAGGAGCGCACGCCGGAGCAAGACGTGGAGTTTTGCATCCTCGAGATTGCCGACATGGCGGTGAAGTCGCTGTCGCCCGGCATCAACGACCCGACCACGGCGGTGCACTGCATCGACCGGTTGACGCAGCTCCTGTTGGCATTTGGCAAGCGCCGCCCGCCGGCGGCGGTGCGGACCGCGGAAGGGCGGGTGCATTTCCTGGCGCTGCCGGCGACGTTCGAGGGGGCGCTGGGCGTGGCGTTCGACCAGATCGTGCACTTCGGGCACGACAACCCGCTCATTGTGGCCCGGCTGCGGGCGTCGATTGAACAGCTCGAATCGCTGCTGCCCGCGGAGCGGAAAGCGGCGATCGGGTCGTTTCGGAGCAAACTCGCCTCGCAAGCGACAAAAGCCGGCTGATTCTTGCGGACATGCTCGCTGCGCGACCGGCAATGGCGTTCATGGACAGGCTGACGCAGTTGGCAGTTGGCAGCTCCTCGGCGGCCCGTTAGGTATCCCCAATGGGCAGCCAATTTGCTTGACAGGCGTTCCGGTTAGCGGAGAATAAGAATCGTCTCCGTCGCTTCGTGGTGCCGCTGTGTAGCGCACCCAGGCCGGACTGAGTGGTCAGGGGACGTTCTAACACGCGCTGTTGTGTATGAGTCGCAGCACTCTGCTGCGGTTTGCTTCCGTCGGCGAGGCACGCTTGATGCGTGCGCGCCAGCGGAACGGCCTCAGTCTGCACGTGCTGCCGCCTCGTGCGTCCTTCCCTTTCTCTTTTTTAAGGAAACGCTTATGAAAGAATTCTTCAAGCCGTTAGCTTTTTTGGCAGCCATGTTGGCTGCCTCGCCGGCGGTCGCCTATCTGGGCGGCTTCGAGCCGGCCGACGGGTACTTGCTCGCGCCGATTCCGCAGACGGGGTCGCCGCCGACGTCCGATTACACGGACGTTACGTATTACAATGCGGGTCAGTTCGGCGCAAACGCGGGGGCCGGCAGCCCGATGGCTATCGCGCCCGATTCTGGGCTGTGGTCGCTACTGACCGACCCAGGCGCGTTCTTTCGCAAACAAAGCATTCGGAACGGTTACACGTCGGGCGCGCCGCCGTATGCGCCGTTTCCATCCTTCTCGGGCGACGACGTGCCGGCTTATATCGTCGGCAACCATTCGCCGGGATACCTGAGCGCTTACGCGCTGGTGCTGCGAAACGAAACGCCGTTCTCCGGCGGGCCGGTGGGCGGGCCGATGGAGTACGACTACACGCTCGATACGTTCGACTTTGGCGGAATCAACCCGAGCAGCGTCACCAGCGGCATAGTGACGACGAGTTTCCGTTTTTGCCCGAACCCGTCGGATCCGCCGGATCCGAGCGGCGGGCCGCCGCGCGACAAGTTCATCATGTCGTTTACCGACAGCACCGGAAACATCGGCCTGCAGATCGGCTACGCGGGCGACAATCATGTGTACTGGCGGACGGGCGACACCGGCTCGTGGAACTACACAGGCATCATCGCCGATTCCACGAACTGGGATCAGTTCTCCGTTGATATCGATCTGAGCAACGATACGTTCGGCATCAGCTACCATCAGATCGTGCCGAACATCAACACGACGCTGGCGCCGACCGGCACGCCGCTGGGACTGGGAAATGAGTTGCAAGATTTGACGCACTTGCGGTGGTTCCTGACGGATCAGGTGACGGGCGGCGTGGGCGGGAAGAACTTCTTCGATAACTTCGGGTTCAACGTGGTCGTGCCGGAGCCGACAACCGGCGGGCTGCTGTGGTTCGGCGCGGCGGCGGTTTTCGCATCCAGGCGCCGCCGGCGCGACTTGTAGTTCGCTGAAATGTGCCGGGAGTTGCGACAACGCGTCGCAACTCTCGGCGCTCTTTTTCCGCGGTTAGGATTGCTCTACCGGGACGAGAAACGCTCCTCCAGTACGGGCCGGAGCGTTTCGTTCCAGAGCTGATAGCCCTTTTCGCCGAGATGCAGGCCGTCGTCGAGGAATAGCTTGGCGTTCGGCTCGCCATTTGCGCCGAGCATCGGCGTGGCGGTGTCGACGTATTGGAGCCGATCGTCGGTTTGGGCGAGCTGCTCGATGAGCGCGTTGGCCTCTTGCATTTGCGGCCAGAGCTTCCAGCGGGCCAGGCTGGGTTTGATCGGCAGGTAGATGATCCGCGTTTCCGGCAGTTGGTTATGGACGAGGTTCACGAACGCCTGGAAATCGTCGAACACGCGCCGCGGCGCTTTGCCGGCGGCGACGTCGTTGTCGCCGGCGTAGAAGACGATTAGCCGCGGCTTGTACTTGAGGACGATCCGCTGCGCGAAGCGATTGACGTCCGAGACATGCGAGCCGCCGAAGCCGCGGTTGATCACCGGCAGCTCTTGAAAGCTCTCGGCGGTTTGCCAGAGGCGGATGCTGGAGCTGCCGACGAAGAGGACGGCGTGCTCGGTGGCGGAGTTTTTGCGGTCCCAGGCTTCGAAGGCGCGGATTTCGACGTTGAAGCGTGCCGGGTCGGGGTCGGATGGGGTTTGGGCGCGGGCCGCTAGGCCGCCAGCGGCGGTGGCGATGACGCAAGCGATGATCGACGCCAGTCGGAGAAGCGGGCGCGGTTTGGTTTCACTCATCTTGGACGGTGACTTTTTCCATCTTGTCGCCCTGGCGGACTTTGTCGACGACTTTCTGCGTGTCGCCGATGACTTTGCCAAAGACGGAGTGCTTGCCGTCGAGCCAGGGGGTGGCGATGTGGGTGATGAAGAACTGCGAGCCGTTGGTGTTCGGCCCGGAATTTGCCATGGAAAGCACGCCGGGCCCCTCGTGCTTGAGGTCCTTGTGGAATTCGTCTTCGAACTGGTAGCCGGGGCCGCCGGTGCCGGTGCCTTGCGGGCAGCCGCCCTGGATCATGAAGTCGTCGATGACGCGGTGGAAGGCGAGGCCGTCGTAGAAGCCATCGGAGGCGAGCTTTTCGAAGTTGGCCACCGTTTTCGGCGCCTTGTCGTCGTGAAGCTGAATGCGGATATCGCCGTGAAGCGTGGTAATGGTGGCGGTTTTCATGGGATAGTTAGTGGTCCGTTGTCCGTAGTCCGTTGAGCCGAATGGATGCGAAGGTCACAATGACGCCCATGAGTTTACTACGAACGATCGGTCGCCGGCTATGGGTCGCGTATCGGGGCTTTCAAGAGCACGAGGGGGCGCTCTCGGCGGCTGGGGTCGCCTACTACGTGGCGCTGTCGTTCTTTCCACTGCTGCTGGTGCTCGTGGCGGGGCTCGGCTGGGTGCTGGCTTGGACGCCCTTCGGGCAGGAGGCTCAGAAGGCGCTCTTGGAAACGATCGAGCAGCAGGCATCGGCCAACCTTGCGCAGCAAGTGCAGCGGGCGCTGAAGGACGTGAGCGCTCAAGCGGCCACGGGCGGGCCGATCGGGTTCGGCGTACTGGTGATCTCGGCGGTCGTGATCTTCGCCCAGCTCGATGCGGCGCTGGATCGCATTTTCAAAATGCCGAGCGACCCGCACGAGAGCTGGCTGCACTGGATCGGCCAGCTGGTGTTCAAGCGGCTCAAGGCCTTGGGCATGCTGCTGGCCGTAGGCGGGTTCATCATCCTGGTGATGATCGCCTCGATGGTGCTCTCCGGCATGCAGCAGATGATGGACCCGAACGTGCCCGTAGCGGCCTGGGTCGAGTGGGCGACGAGCCTGTGGGTGAACCTCGTGCTCAACGTGATGGCGTTCATGTTGATCTATCGCACGCTGCCCAAGCCGTACGTCCGCTGGCGAGAGGCGCTGCAAGGCGGAATCCTGGCCGCCATCTTGTGGGAGGTCGGCCGGCAAGCGCTGGCGGCTTACCTCCTGCGACTGAACTACCCGAGCGCGTACGGCGTGATCGGCTCGTTCCTGGCCGTGATGTTGTGGGCGTACTACGGGGTGCTGGTGATTCTTTTCGCGGCGGAGTACGTGCGCGTGCTGCGGGAAGAGCGGAGCCGGCAGGCGTAGGAATTCGGAGGTGGGCGGATCGACGTTATGAGGCAGCCAATAGCCGGACCGCTACGCGGTCCGGTCCGGAGGGCGTAGCCCTCCGGCTATTGTTGGGTAACGCAAGGAACGGTTTGCCTACCGGTGGAGGGCGTCGCTCAGGGCGACGGCAAGGGGGGCGAAGACGATCAGCGGCAGCCAGGCGGCGAGCGGGGCGGCGATCCAACCGCCCGCGCCGAGCGATTGGCAGCCCAGCACGACGACCATGAACACGGTCACGACCGAGAGGCACAGGCCAATCGCGAGGAACGGGTTGCGGTTGGTGCGCGTGATCACGAACGGCAGGCCGAGGAAGAGCAGCGTTGTGTCGAGAAACGGCTGCAGGAACCGCGAGTGGATCGCGACGCGGACGTCGGCGCCCAAGTCGGTGCTGGGGCTGCGCAGCTCGTGGATCATTTCGCGGGTGGATGCGAAGTCGCGCCACGTGGCGCCGGCGGAGAGGAACTCGAACGACACGCCGCTCACGACGAACAACTGGTCTGCCTCGAGCCAGTCGTTGCCAACGGGCGTCATGATGACGGGCTTGTCGTCGAGCAGCAGCGACGGCTGCTTGAGCAGTGCTTTCGGGCCGCTGACGCCGCTGAGCAAGTAGCCGCTGGGCAAGTCGCCGTTGGCGGGCAAGTAGCGAGCTTCGGCGGCGCTGAGCCGCTTGCCGTAGTGGTCGAACGGCGGCGGCAGCATGAAGTTTGGGGCGATGATTCTTTGTTCCGAGGGGACAATGCGGTCGCCGCCGATGAGTATTTCCGTCTGGCTGTCCCAGCGCGATTGCATCTGGGCTTGCTGCTCGCCGCCCAGGTTCTTGGAATCGAGCGCGAGTTGATGACGGATGGCGGGCATCACGAGCTCGCGGTTGGCGGCGGCCGCCAGGCTGACGGCGATCGCGGCCAGCAGCACCGGCCGCAGGACGCGGGCCCGCGTGACGCCGGCCGCCAGCAGGGCGGTCATCTCCTGGTGCCGCTGGATCCACGTGACGGTAAACATCAGCGCGGTGAGGGTTAGCATTCCGCTGGTACGGTCGAAGAACATAACGGCCCGGTAGGCGTAGTACGCCCCCATGGTGGCGAGCAGGCCGCCGTTTTTATCGGCGTAGTCGACGAAGTGGTCGAGGTGCCCGAAGGCATCGATCACGATGTACAGCCCCGTCAGGCTAAAAAAGCAGATCACCAGCACCTGGACGAACTGGCGCAACAGGTAGCGGTCGATGATCGTGGGCATGCGTGAGGAGCGAGGAACGAGGAGCGAGAACGAAAACGGTATCCACTAGCCGCGACCCAACTGGGTCGCCGGCTGCGGCTGGAAGCGTAACGTGGGTATTTCCGGCGGGTCAAGATGGGTAGGGCGCAGGGGCCTTGCGCGGCTATAATGCGGCAGCTAGCACGCGCTTGAAAGCACTTCAAGGAGCACCGTTGCGATGGCCGCCGATCGCCAAGCTGCCTGGCACCCGGAGCGTAACCGACTGGCGCTGGTTGCGTCGGGCGCGGTGCGGTGGTCGGCGGTTGCCGCGCGAGCCGGCGCAGGGCGGGCACGCTCGGCGGTCGCGATGTGGCGTGGCGCGGCCCTCGAGCTGGTGTTTCCCGGAGTGTGCGCTCATTGCAATGCGGAGTTAAGCCCGGGCGGCGCGGAGGCCGGGGAGGTGCCGTTTTGCGAGGCGTGCTACGACGAGCTCGACTTACTCGGCGCGGGGGTGTGTCGGCGCTGCGGCGGGCCGCTGCCGCGGTTGAGCAAGTCGGCCCAGCGCGGCGGCTGTTATCGCTGCCGCGATCACAAGCTCTGGTTCGACGCGACCATCGCGGCCGGCATGTATGCGGGCCTGTTGCGGGAGCTCGTGCTGCGGATGAAGCACGCCGAGGGCGACGCGCTGTCGCTGGCGATGGGCGAGCTGTTGTGGCGCCAGTGCGGCGAGCGGCTCGGCGCGGTGGAGGCCGACGTGGTCGCGCCGATCCCGCTGCATTGGCGGCGGCGGATGGAGCATCGCACCAATTCGGCGGCCGTGCTGGCCGAGGTGCTGGCCCGGCGGCTGGGCATCCCGCTGGCGGAGGGCCTGCTGCGGCGCCGCCGCCACACGCCGCGGCAATCGGAGCTAACCCCGCCCCAACGCTGGAAAAACGTGCGGGGAGCCTTTTCCGTAAGGGCGGGCTATCATTTAAGGAAGGCCCGGGTGCTCGTGGTGGACGATATTCTTACTACCGGGGCCACCTGCAGCGAAGCGGCCCGCGCGCTGCGAGCGGCCGGGGCCGAGCGCGTTACCGCCGCCGTGGCGGCGCGGGCGATTGGTTAACGGAATTAAACCACGACGACACGACGAACACGACGAACGAACTTTGACCGTCCTGCATTGGCGTCGTGTCCTTTGTGTCGTCGTGGTTAAAAGTCAGGTGATTAGTTGAATGAGCGCAACAGATATACAAGCCGAGTATACGCCCAAGCGGATGGGGCCCTTTCGCCGTGCGGTGCTGCGCGGACTGGGCATCCTGTTGCCGCCGCTATTGACGATCGTCATTTTCTTGTGGATCGGCAACACGGTGGCCGACTACCTGCTGGTGCCGATGGAAAACGCGGCCCGCTGGGTGATGGTGGAGAAGCTGGCCGATATCCGCACGCCGAGCGACCCGTTGCCGGGCGTCGAGAATGCCGTCGTCATCGATGGTGAAATCTATGACGTCGAGACTCGCGGCTTAATCACCTCGATCGTCATTGACGGCGAAAAGTATCGCCAAACCGCCAAGGGCAACCAGTTCGTTCCCGTAACTGTGTACGACTACGTGGCGACGCGCGTGGGCAAGAGCCCGATGCCGGAGACGGCCACAGGGGTTTACACAACGTACGTCAACTACAAGTGGCTGCCGCGCGAACTGGTGGTGCCGGTCTTCCTGTGCGTGTTTTTGCTGATCTTGTACTTGCTGGGCAAGTTCCTGGCGGCCGGCGTGGGGCGGTTTTTCTGGAATCAGTTGGAGCGGATCATCCATCGCGTGCCGCTGGTGCGCAATGTCTACGGGTCCGTCAAGCAGGTGACCGATTTCCTGTTCACCACCGATGCCGAGGTTCCTTACACGGGAGTCGTGGCGATCGAGTATCCCCGCAAGGGCATGTGGACGCTGGCGTTCGTCACCGGCGAAGGGATGTGGGACATCCGCGGGGCGGCCAAGGAACCGGTGTGCACCGTATTCGTCCCCACCGCGCCGATGCCGTTCACCGGCTACGTGCTGACGGTGAAAAAGAGCGAGGTGGTCGAGCTGACGATCACCATCGACCAGGCGATTCAGTACCAGATCAGTTGCGGGGTGGTCATCCCGCCGCCGATCATCGGCGTGCCGCAGAAAGAGGAGGGAGGCGAAGCGCCGCGGCAGCCCTCGCTGGATTGGGCGAGGTGAGCGAGCATCGAGGGGGAGATAGGGAGAGGGGGAGACGGGGAGACGCGCCGTGCAGAGCGTGTCTCTGCGTCTCCCCCTCTCCCATTCTCCCCGTCCCCCACTCTTGCGGCTTCTGAAAGCCGGCGCACTTAAAAATTATGGCCCAGCGAACGGCACAACCTCGGACGCTCCGGCTCGGCACGCGGGGCAGCCAGCTTGCTCGCTGGCAGGCGGAGTGGGTCGCCGCGGAGCTGCGGCGGTCGGGGCACGAGGTCGAGCTCGTGGAGATCGCGACTCGCGGCGACGTGGAGCGCGGCGCGGCGATCGAGGAGATCGGAACCCGCGGTGTGTTTACCAAGGAGATTCAGCGGGCGCTGCTGGCGGGCACGGTGGACGTGGGCGTTCATAGCCTCAAGGACCTGCCGACCGAGGCGGTCGACGGCCTGGTGATCGCCGCCGTGCCGCCGCGGGAGAGCCCTGCCGACGTGCTGGTGCTAGGAGCGAGGAGCGACGAACGAGGAGCGAGCGAAGTCGTGTCTCGCTCCTCGCTCCTCGCTCCTGGCTCCTTCCTCCCCGCCGGCGCGCGGGTTGGAACCGGCAGCTTGCGCCGGCAGGCGCAGCTTCGCCACGTGCGGTCCGACCTTCGAATCAGCGACATCCGCGGCAACGTGGACACGCGGCTGCGGAAATTGGACGAAGGCCATTTCGACGCCATCGTGCTGGCTGAGGCGGGTTTGCGACGGCTGGGGCTGGCGAAGCGCATCACGGAAGTGTTGTCGTTCGACCTGATGCTGCCGGCGGTGGGGCAGGGGGCGCTGGCCATCGAATGCCGCGCGGATGATGAAGCGACGCTCGCGGCGGCCAGGCCGCTTCAGGAGGCGGCCACCCGTGCTGCCGTGACGGCGGAGCGGGCGCTCTTGGCAAATTTGCGAGGCGGCTGCATGGCCCCCGTGGGGGCCCTGGGCCGAGTCGAAGGGGGCGAGTTGCGTCTATCGGCCGTGGTCCTGAGCGCAGACGGCGAGCGGCGACTGGCGGCCGGCGATGTGGCAACGCTCGCAGAATCGGCGTCGTTGGGGCGGCGAGTGGCGGACGCGCTGCTTGCGCAAGGCGCGTCGGACCTGATTGCGGAGGCTCGCAAGAGCTGAACGGCTTGTTCGCGGGCTGTAACTGGGAAGACTATACCCACTTGGGGGGCAGTTTTCGCGGGACGTCGGGACGCGACGCGGAGCGTCGGGGTATTGCGTTCCCACGCGGAGCGTGGGAACGAGGGAGGAAATGTTTGAGCAATGAAACCGGAACTTCGCCAACTTTTCGACTCGCAACTGGAGCAAGTACTGCCGGATCTGCCGCAACAAGTGCGGGTATTCATGGACGACGTGCCGCTGGTGGTGGAGGACTATCCGTCGCCGGCCATCATGCGGCGGATGCGAGTGCGGCACCGTTCCCACTTGTGCGGCCTGTACACGGGCATCCCGCTCATCAAGCGAAGCGTCGACCACTCGGGCGTGCCGTCGGACGTGATCCATATCTACCGGCTGGGAATCATGAGCCAGTCTCGCGGCGCCGACGGCCGGCTCGACGAGGCGGAGCTGCGAAATCAAATCCGCCGCACGATCCTGCACGAATACGGGCACCACGTGGGACTCACGGAGCGCGACCTGCGCGGACTGGGGTATGGGTGACGGAACCCCACGTGCGATTGAATAGGGGACGCTCGTTCGGACTGGTCGCTTCAGCGACCAGTCCGCAGCGGAGCGAGCGGTCCGTCGCGCACCGGAAGCTATT
>CAZHIV010000324.1:0-7001 GCA_964532675.1 uncultured Planctomycetaceae bacterium | reverse complement strand
GTCGCCGTGTGCAGAGAACGGCAGGTGCCGCTGATCGTCGACGAAGCGCACGGCGGACACCTGCACTTCCTGTGTCCAAGTGGCGACAGGCGGCTCGCCTGTCGAGAGGCGCCGCGGCCCGCGCTTGCCGCCGGCGCCGACCTGGTCGTACAAAGCTGCCACAAAACGCTTGGCTCGCTGGTGGGTACCGCGCAGCTCCACGTGGGCCGGCGGTCGCTGATCGAACCGCACCGCGTGCAAGAGGCGCTCAATTTCCTGCAGACCACCAGCCCCAGCTTCCTCCTCCTGGCGTCGCTCGACGTGATGCGGCGCTGGTTGTGGCGGGAGGGGAACGAGCTGTTCGCCGCCGCGGTTGATGAAGCACACAAACTGGAAGACGCGATCGACGCGCTGCCCGGCCTGCAAGTGCTGCGGCCGGAGCTCGACTCGCGGCTGGCAGATCATCGCCGCGATCCGCTCCGCCTGGTGGTCAACGTGAGCGGCACCGGCTGGAGCGGCTACGACGTGGAAAAGTACCTGCGCACCGAGTTTCGCATCGAAGATGAAATGGCGGACTCGTCGAACGTCGTGTACGTTCTCAGTCCCCAGGACGATCCGGCGGCGCGGGAACGGCTGCTGGCCGGATTGCGGGCGGTGAGCGAGCAAGGTCGAGGGTCGAGGGTCAAGGGTCGAGAGCCAGAACTCTGGCCCTCGACACTCGACACTCAACTCTCGACCAACCTGCTTCAGCCGCCCATCCCGCCGCTGGCGATGCCGCCGCGTGCGGCCGCCCTGGGCCGCAAGGCGACGGTTTCCTTTGCCGCGGCCGCTGGCCGAACCTGTGCCGAAATGGTTATGTTTTATCCGCCCGGCATACCGCTGTTGATGCCGGGCGAGCTGGTCACGGCCGAGACGCTCGACGTCTGCCGGCAGTTGCTGGCGGCCGGGGCCCATCCGTACGCCAGCGATCCTATGATGGACACCATTCGTGTCGTTGAGTAGTTGCGAGGAAGCGCGATGTCTCAAGCACTGATCTCCCGCGAAGCGAGAACCGCCACGCCGGTGGGACTGCCCGTTTCGTGGTACTTCGATCCGGATATCCTGGCGATCGAGCGGCGGGAGCTGTTCGCGGCCGGGCCGCGCTACGCCGGTCACGCCGGGTTAGTGCAAGAAGAAGGCGCTTACCGGGTGCTGGGCGGCCAGCAGGCGGGCCACGTGCTCGTCCGCCATCAGGGGCGCACACAGTTGATATCCAACATCTGCCGGCATCGGCAGGCCGAGATGCTCACGGGCACGGGCCGGGTGAAGAACATCGTCTGCCCGGTGCACAACTGGGCATATGATCTCAACGGCCGGCAGCTTGCCGCGCCGCACTTTCCCGAAAACCCATGCCTCGACCTGGAGCGGACGGACGTCGCCGGTTGGAACGGCTTCTTGTTCGCCGGCCCGCGCCACGCGAGCAGCGAGCTCGGGCCGCTCGACGGCTGGACCGAGCTCGACGTTTCCGATTACGTTCTGGAGCGCGTCGACGAGGAAGAGCACGACCTCAATTGGAAGATGTTTTTGGAGGTGTACCTGGAGGACTACCACATCGGCGTCGTGCATCCGGGGTTCCGGGCGCTCGTGGAGCCGGGCGACCTGCGGGCCGCGCTGCAGTCGGTCGGCGGCGAGCGGTTTTTCTGCGAGCAGGTGAACGTCCGCTGGCCGCTGCCGCCCGCCGGCACGCCCAACTTTGCGGAGTACCAGAGGATCCTCATGGACGTGCTGGCCGGCCGGCGGCCGCCGTTCGCAGCCATCTGGCTATGCCTGTTTTCGGGCCAGCTCGTCGAATGGTATCCGTTCAGCGTGGTGGTCACGACCTACGCGCCCCTCTCGCCGACGCGGACGCGGCTGCGGAGCGAGTACTACTTCGATCGGCACATCGCCGAGACCCGCCGCGATTACGTCGAGGTGGGACTGGCCGTGCTGGATGAAGTCACCGGCGAGGACCACGCCGCGGCCGTGACGCTGCAAAACGGCCGCCGCGCCCTGTACGACCGCGGCGACGACTTGCAGGGGCCGTACCAGATGCCGATGGAGCAGGGCCTGCGGCGGTTCCACGATTGCCTGCGCGAGATCGTGCGGAACGCTTAGTACGGTGCTTGCGGCTCCGTGGCACAGGCCGCTGGCCTGTGTCACAATGCTGCAGTTTTTCCGCACCGGCTAGCAGCCGGTGCCACTAGTTTTGAAACCGGTTGTACGCAGTACGCGCTAGAAGTCTGCTTCGCCGCCGGAGGGGAGCGTCACGCGCGGGGCGTCGGGGCCGTCGATTGCACGGAGGCGCTCGAGCGGCTTCTCGCGCAGGCGCAGGAACTTGAAACCCAGCAGCCGGGATTTCCCCTCCGCGTCGCGGGCCGCCAGGTCCTCGGTCGAGCGGGCGATGTAGCGGTCGATCGGCTCCTCGCGGACCTTGGGCTCGGCGGAGTGGATCAGGTGCACCTCGCCGTCGTCGCCGCGGACGATGAGGCCTACGTGGCCGACCCAGGCGCTGCCGCCGAACACATCGTTGGGTGCGGCGGACTTGCTGACGATTCCCCGCACGATGTTGACGAAATCACCGTCGCGCAGCTCGCCCTTGGCTCGCTCGATTTCCTCGAACGGCAAATAGACGTCGCGATGGCGCTCGACGGCGGCGTCCACGTCGAGGCCGTACCGGTTCTTGAAGAACTTGGCCCGGTCGATCGACTGCTCGAACGTCACGGCCCGCTCGCCGGCCAGTTTGGCCGTGATGTCGTCGACGAGCCAGTTGTTCGATACGTTCCAATCGGCCTCGGTGTAGTGGTTCCGCGTGACGACGCCGAGCCGGCCGTCGCGATAGCGAATCCGCTGCAGCAGCTTCATGAAGCTGGGCCAGTTGTGCGACAGGGCCATGGCGTACGTGTGCTCGGCGTACACCACGCAGTCGCTCTTGCCCAGGCAATAGATCGGCTGCGGATCGTACGGCTCGAACGGCATTTCGCCCAACAAGTACAGCTCGTAGGGCTGGCCGACGTTCTTGCGCGCCAGGTGGACGATCCGCGTCCGCAGGTCCGGCTCGGCGGCATTCAAGAATCGCAAGTAGGTGTCGACTTCCGCCTCGGTGAACTTGTAGAGCGGCTTGTCGACGAGCTTCGCCACTTCGCTCGCATCCAGGCCGAGCCGCTCGCAGGCGGCCGATTGCTCCGGCGTCAGGTCCGCTGCCGCGGTCGCCGATTGCAGTCCTACGCCGCTGCAAGCGACAAGGAAGATGGCGAAGGACTTGGCGGGGTTTCGAAACGAGATCATTGGGGCCTCTCTAGCGGGCGCGTACGTGGAAGCGGCATTTCAGCGTCGTCGCCGTCGTCGTCCGTTGCGGCTCACGATCTCAAGATCGGTGACGAGCAGCAAATCGATCATGTTGAATGTATCGTCCGGCTGAAACACTCCCACCGTGCGTCCGCTGGGCGAAGTGGCGATGAAGTCGGGGTGGTGAACTGGGACGGCACGCCCATCCGCGAGATGGATGACAAACGGTCGGAACGGCTGCGAGTCGCAGAATTCCTTGAATCGCTCGATTGTCATCGCGCTGCATCCTATGTTGGAAATGCGAAGTCCCTAACAAAAATATACCGCGCGCCGCACGGCAATTCCACGCGCCACTTGCGATCTTACTCGATGCGCACCTTGGCCAAGTAAATGCTCGTCTTCGCCTCGTGGCTCGAGTAATAACTGATCCACAGAAGACCGTCGTGCCACACGAGGCCGGGGTAGCTGGTATCGCCGCCGCTGGGGAGCTGCAGGAGTGGAGTGAGCGTCTTTGCTTCGACGTCGAGCGACGCCACGGCCGTCTTCGGGCCGCCCTGGCCGAGAATGCGGCCCGCCGCGATCCAACGGCCGCCGGAGACCTTGATGAAATTCGGGCCGCCGAAATAAATGCCCAGGTCGTGCCATTGCCAGTGCGTATAGGGCGCAGCGCTCGTGCCGAGCATGGCCGTATTCGCCGGCGGCGCCCCGTCGCGGCGTTGCAGGCAGTAGAGCGCTCCGCCGTCGTCGAACCGCAGCACCGCTTCCGTCGGGTAGCCGTCGCCGAAGAGCTTCGGCACAAGCTGGTTGAATTCAACGCCGTCGCCGCTCACCAGCAGCGACGTCGCGCGGTCGGCCGTGCCGGCAGCGTACGACACGCCGTACGCCTGGCCGGCGTTCCAGGTGACGCGCCACAACCAGCGGCCGGGGTCGACGACGATCTCCGGCGTGGTCCAAGTCTTTGCATCCTCGGAAAACGACACAAACGTGCCGGTCGGCGCGCGGTCGCCGTCGGCCGGGCGGGGCGACGCGCCGCCGATCAGCATCAAGCGGCGGGCACCGCCCGAAGGGTGGTCCGGCGTGATCGACAGCCCGGCGTCGCGCAGGTCGTATCCGTCCAGCGCGACCAAGGCCGCCGAGCGCCACTCGTCGCCGCCGGCCGAGGTCAACACGCGAATCTTGCCGTCGGCGGAAACATGTCCGCGGCCCTCGCGAAACGCGCAGACAAACCGATCATTCCAACGAATCAGGTCGGTAAACGCGCTGTGCGGTGCACGGTCCCAAATTTTTTTGACTTCGATCAGCTCGGCGACGGGCGAGTCGGCCAAAGCGGGTTGACTGAGGAAACAGCATGCCATTGTCAGAACGCACGGCCATTTCATACGTATCACCTCCAAATCATAGAGAACCAGTTCCAAAACCGGGGGCTAGCGCCCCGCGGCAGATCGCAGCATCTGTTTGATCCTGGACCACGAGCGGGTATTGGCCACGTCCTGGGCCGTGAGGCCGCCGCGGCGGGCTTGCAGCACGCCGTAGCGGAGCACGTCGAGTCCGGCCGTGCTGTGGGCGTCGCTGCTGATGACGATGGGGATGCCGTGCCGCTTGGCGGCGGCGCAGGCCACATCGTCCAGGTCGAGCCGGGCCGGGTTCGCGTTGATCTCGAGAAGTTTTCCGTGCCGCTTGGCGGCGGCGAACACTTCCTCGAGATCGACCGCGTACGGCTCGCGGCGCCCGATCAGCCGGCCCGTGGGGTGCGCGACGATCGACACGTGGGGATTCTCCAACGCGCCCAGGATGCGGTCGGTGATCTGCCGGCTCGGTTGCTGCTGGCCGTAATGGACGCTGGCGATTACCCAGTCGGCCTCGGCCAGCACGTCATTGGGCAGGTCCATGCCGCCCTTTTCGAGGATGTCGCACTCGATGCCCTTCAAGATCGTGAAACTGTGGCCGGGGTCTGAGACCCCGGCTGCAAATTCGCGGTTGAGCTCGTCGATCTCGCTCCACTGCTGGCGGAGCCGCTGCGGATTAAGGCCGTTTGCCATGCTCACCCGCGGCGAATGGTCGGTGATTGCGATGTACTTCAGACCGCGCTGTTTTGCTGCGACGGCCATCTCGCGCAAGCTGGCCTTGCCGTCGCTGGCCGTGGTGTGCATGTGCAGGTCGCCCTTCAGATCGGTCGCTTCGATGAGGTCGGGCAGCCCGCCGGCGGCGGCCCAGGCGAATTCCTGCCGCGCCTCGCGGATTTCGGGCGGGAACCACGGCAGATCCAGCACGGCGTACACTTCCTCCTCGGTGCGGCCGGCCAGGTAGTTGGGGGAATCAGGCTGAGGGCTGAGGGCTGAGGGCTGAGGGCCAGGCTCCTTTTCTGGCCCTTGGCCCTTGGCCCTCCGCCCTCCGCCTACGGCAGCGCGGAACACGCCGTACTCGTTGATCAAGAGACCGCGGTCCTTGGCCATGCCGCGCACGATGATGTTGTGGTCTTTCGACCCCGTGAAGTATTGCAGCGCCGCGCCGAACGACTTGCCCTGCACCACGCGCAAGTCGATCTGCAAGCCTCGGCCCAGGCGGATCGACATCTTCGTGTCGCCGCGGCCGATCACCGTGGCCAGCTCCTCGAACCGGTTGAGATGGTCCATTACGGCTTCCACATCGTCGGCGTCCACCAGTAGGTCGAGGTCGCCGATCGTTTCGCGGCCGCGGCGGTAGCTGCCGGTCACTTCCATCTGCCGGATGCCGGGCAATTGCCGCATGTGGGTAAGCAGCAGCTGCACGATTTCATCCGCGTGCGCCCAGTACATCCGCTGGTGGGCCTTGGCGGCCGTGTCGATGCCGGCGAGGATTTTTTCCTGCGTCTTCTTGCCGAAGCCTTTTAATGCTTCGACCTGACCCGCTTCGCAAGCCGCTTTCAGTGCGTCGAGCGACGTGATGCCCAGCTCCTTGTGTAGCGCGGCCGCCTTTTTCGGGCCCATGCCCGGGATGCGGACCATCGCCAGCACGCCGCCGGGAATTTGCGAGCGTAGCTCCTCGAGCATCGCGATCTGGCCCGTTTCCAACAGCTCGCCGATCTTGAGCGCGAGGTCTTTGCCGATGCCGTCGATCTCCGTGAACTCGCGCTGGGGATCGGCGGCGATATTGGACAGCGGCTCGCTCAAATCGTTCAGCCGCCGGGCCGCGTTGCGATAGGCCCGCACACGAAACGGGTTGGCGTCCTGGAACTCCAAGAGGTCGGCGATCTCGTCGAAATGGGCGGCGACGTCGCGATTGTTCATGCCGCCATGATAAGCGGCGGGGGGAGGAAGGCGGAAGGCGGAGGGCGGAGGGCGGAAGGGGCGGCAAGAAGGGCGTCGGCAGTTGCAGTCCGATCGGCTTCCCCTTGCGACGTGATACTCGGTGTCCGAGAATGCAACGGCGCGACTGCTTTCGATTCGAGACAAGACTCCTCCCCGTTGAAATACGGCAACTCGCGATGGCCAGAAAAAGTGCTCTCGTATCGCAGCAGCAGCAGCAGATAGAGAGCGCCATTCTCTTGTTGCACGGGGAGAAAGTCTTGCTCGATTCCGACTTGGCGCAACTCTATGGAGTGACGACCAAAGCGCTCGTTCAGGCGGTCCAGCGCAACGCGAAACGGTTCCCGGTCGACTTTATGTTTCGTCTTACGGCAAAAGAGTTTGCGGCTTTGAGGTCACAAACTGTGACCTCAAAAAGCCCTGGGCGAGGAGGTC
>CAZHIV010000323.1:0-8186 GCA_964532675.1 uncultured Planctomycetaceae bacterium | reverse complement strand
GGGCGGCGGCGCGGAGATCGACATTCTATTGTCCATCGCGCAGGACGCCGCGGCTCGAACCTCGGACGGATAATCCTGTTCGCCGAAACGACCGGTAAAATCGCGACGATTCGTTATCGCCGCGGCTGGTCAGTAGCGCGTTCTAGACCTAAGATTGAAAGCGGCGTCTACTTCGCTCGCCGCACGTCGTTTCCGATTCTTTGGAGCACCTCGCGATGGGCCGCGTCCGCGATACGGTAAGCACCGCGAACTCTGCGCTTCGCACTCTGCTAATGCTCGTCCTGGTGGGCGGCGCCGGCTACGGCGGTTACAAGGCGTATGAGGTGTACAACGAGCCGCGCCAGAAACTGCTCGATAAGGAGGCCGAGCTGGAATCGGCCCGCAAGAAGCTGGAGAAGGCCAGCGCCGATCTGATTGCTCACCAAGAGGAGATTGACGAGCTCGGCACAAAGCTCAGCGAGAAGGAGGCCGAGGTCGAGCGGCTCGAACTCTCGATGCGGCTGTTGAAGGTCCGCCGCCGGCTGGCCCGGCTTACGGTGCTCGACCAGCGCGAGCGGCCGCAGGCGGAGGCCGTCGGGGCCGCCGAAGAGAACGGCGACTCGCCGGCGAAGAACCTGGTGACGCGGATCGAATTCGTCGAAGTCAACGAGAAGGGCGATCCGATCGGCCCGGCCAAGCAATTCCGCATCGTGGGCGACATGGTGTACGTCGACTATCTGCAGGTGACGTTCGCCGACAAATACATTGAAGAAGCCGATTTGGACCGCTCGACGTCGATCGTGCTCTTCCACCGGCTGTTCGGTGAGTACCAGGAGGCGGCGGACGGCTTTCAGTTGGACACCATCGGCACGCGCCCGACCGCTTACGCTCGCGGCACGCAAATGTCGGACTTCGAGCGGTCGATCTGGAACGACTTCTGGCTGATCGCCAACGACAGCCAGCGTGCGGCCGAGCTGGGCATCTACGCCGCGCATGGCGCGGCCCTCTCGATGCGCGTGCGGCCGGGGATGACGTACGAGATCGATCTGCGCTCGACGGGCACGATGTCGATCAAGCCGGTGGAAACGCAGACGGAAACCGCGTCCAGCACGGGATCAAGTGACTAGCCGCGATCCCGACGGGTCGCCGGCGCGTAGCCACGTGGCTGTGCTACCCGGCGACCCGTTGGGGTCGCGGCTGGTTTCCGAATCGCGGCTCGTCTGATCGGTTACTCTTCGCCGAGGTCCTCGGCGTAGCCGGGCGGAAAGGGATTGGCCGGGTCGTCGTCGGGCGCCGGGGCGTCGAACTCGCGGAGCCAGTAGGCCAATTCCTCCGGAGCCGGGCTGCCGGTGGGCTTGGCCGACTCTTTGGCTCTCTCTTCGTTATGGCGGGCAGCCAGCCGTTCGGCGTACCACTGGCCGCTGTCGATATAGGTGGCGCCCCGATGCCGGGCGGCGCGCTGCACGCGGTGATCGCTGGAGACGACGACCAGCGCGCGGGGAGCCGTGCACTGCTCGAGCAAGTCTTCGATCATCTCGTCGGCGTCCGAATGGCGACGGGCGAAGTGGACGGTGATGCCGTCGTGCGTGAGCGTGCGCGGCAGGCCGGGCGGCGCGCCGGCGGCGTCGAAGACGATCGTCGTTTCTGCCCGCTCGCGCTTGCCGATCGCCGACGCGAGGAAGTTCAGCAGGGCCAGGCGCGAGCGGTGCAGCTCGGTGCCGGGGCCCGCTTCGGCGAAGATATCGGTCACGTGGAGCAGGTTGTAGCCGTCGATCAGCAGCGCCATGTGGGCATTGTAGCAGGTTGGGGGCGCTAAGCCGCCCCTCGGCCATGAGCTCGGGGCCGAATGGCGAGCGGCCGGAGTCGGGGGCTACACTTTGACGGGGCGGGCGGATTGGAGGCTGGCGGCTTGTGCTTCGCAGAGGCGCAGGGCGTCCTGGGCGAGGATGGCGCCGAGGATTGGGGACGTCTGGCCGTCGCGCACCGAGCGGACGACTTCGCGCAGCTCGCGGGCGAAGGCGTCGATGGGATCGCCGCCGGGCAGCGTGGGCCGCAGGGCGCCGCCGTCGCTATCGAGCAGCACGGGCTCGCACAGATATCGACCTTCGCCGCCGATCACCGCGAAGTCGAATGCCAAAATGGCGCGCTCCAGGTGGATTTCGTAGCCGTGCGTGAAGGGCCTGCCCGATTGATCGATCGCGCCGCTGGTGGCTTCGACGACCAGGTTTGGATCGGCAAAGCGGAAGAGCGAATGCCAGAACTGAGGGAGGCCGTCCTCGTCGGCAAGTTTTTCGGAAACCCGGTCGCGTTTCGGAGAAACGCGGCTACGTGTGCGGCCGCAGGTGGTCACTTCTTCCGGCATGCCGAAGACGAGGCGGATGAAATGGGCGTCGTGGACGTGCAGGTCGAGCATCGGCCCGCCGACGTGATCGGGCGACCAGAAATCCTTCAGCCACTCCGGATTGGAGATGACGCGACGAAAGGCGCCGCCGCGCAGGAGTCCGTACTTACCGCCGCGGATCGTCTGGAGCGCCCAGTCGTATTCGGGAAAAAAGGGCAGCACGTGGGCGATCATGAGAAGTCGGTCGGCCTGCTTCGCGGCGTCGACCATTCGCCGGCAGTCGTCCAGGCGGAGGGCCATGGGTTTTTCGCAGAGGACGTGCTTGCCGGCCTCCAGGGCGCGGATCGCCGCGTCGGCATGCAGCGCGGGCGGGAGCGTGATGTCGACCAGGTCGATGTTCGGATCGGCGACGAGGTCGTCGAGGTTGGGGTAGGCGGCGACGCCGGTGAGATCGACCTGTTCGCCTGGCGGGCCGAAGTTGCCCTGGATGCCGCGCCAGTCGCCGGCCAGCCGCTGCGGATTGCGGGTGGATATGGCGGCCACCCGGACGCCCGCCACTTTCTGGTAGGCGAGCCAGTGGATCCAGCCCATGAAGCCGATGCCCACGATCCCGACGCGGATCATCGAGGCGCCTCCTCGGGAGTCCGCGTGGTCTGGTCCATCGTAACGTCCTTCACCGCTCGGCCATCGCCGCGTTCGTAAAACAGCACGCCGAAGAGGACCATCACGCAGCCGGCCATCGCGGCGGGGATGAGCCAGATCGACTGCCAGTCGTGCAGCACCGCGCCGCCCGGCGTGGCATAGCGATCGACGACGCGGCCCGAGACGATCGAGCCGACGAACAGCCCGACCCCGAGCGTGACGAAGGCGATGAAGCCCTGGGCGGCGCCGCGCACGCGGACCGGCGCCTTATTGTCGACGTAAATCTGGCCGGTGACGAAGAAGAAATCGTAGCAGATGCCGTGCAGCAAGATGCCGCCGTAGAGCATCCACATCCCCTCGCCGGCGTCGCCGAGGGCGAACAGCACGTAACGCAGCGTCCAGGCGGCCATGCCGACCAGCAGCATCCACTTCACCCCCAGCCGCACAAAGAAGAGCGGCATGAGCAGCATGAAGACGATCTCCGACATCTGGCCGTACGTCTGCTTCGCGGCGGCGTTGGCGACGCCCAGCTCATTGAGGAACGGATTGGTCCAAGTGTAATAGAACTGCAGCGGGATGCAGATCAGGAAGGAGCCGACGACGAACACGAAGAACGACCATTGTTTCATGAGGGCCAGGGCGTCGAGGCCGAGCACGTCGCGCGCGGTTTGGCCGGCCTCGCCCTTGCTGGGCGGCGTGTGCGGCAGCACGAGGCAGAATACGCCCAGCAAGATCTGGGCGGCGGCGGCGATCTGGATCGGAATCACGGTGGGCTCGATCTTCGCATCGGGGCCCAGGCTGTCGCCCAGTTGGAGCGTGAAGGGCAATCCCAGCGGCCGCTCCAGTCGCAAACCCGATTGTTGAGCGGCGACGAACAACGAACCGACCAGCAGGCCGGCGACGATCCAGCCGATCGTGCCCAGCACGCGAATGCCGGGGAACTGCCGGGCCGGGTCGTCCAGGTGATGGAACGAGATCGAATTGGTCAGTGCCAGCGTGGGCATGTACGTGAGGAAGTAAGCGATGAGGACGCCGTAGAACAGTTCGGGCGTTTTGACCGTGGAGAGATAATACAGCAATCCGGCCCCAACGAGGTGCAGCACGCACAAGATGCGCTCGGTGGAAAAGAACCGGTCGGCGATCATGCCCACGAAGAACGGGGCGATCATCGCGGCGATGGCGGCCGTGCCGTAGGCGTCGCCCACGAAGGCGTCGGAGAAAATCCGTTCCCGGTCCAGGTTGCGGGCGTTCGACAGATACGTGCCGAGCGTCACGAACCACGCGCCCCACACGAAATACTGCAGGAACATCATGACCGAAAGGCGGGTTCGAATGAGCATGGCGGGGCCTGTTCGCAGTTGGAATTGATGATGAGAAGTAGGGTGGGTCGAGGCTCTGCGAGACCCACCATGGTCGACTGCAAGGGGTGGGTCTCGGCGGCCTCGACCCACCCTACATTTCTGTTTTAAGGCGTTGGAGGAGGGCGATCGCGCGGCCGATCTCGGCTTTTTGTCGTTCGGGTTCCTGGGGGATTTCACGTTCGATCGTTAGCGGGCCATCGTAGCCGATGCGCGCCAGCGTGTTCAAGAAGGCGGCGAAGTCGACGTCGCCCTCGCCGAGCGGCACCTCGCGGCCCCACGTCTCACCCGGGCGATCCGACCAGGTCGCGTCTTTGCAGTGCACGCTGCGGACCCGCGAGCCGAGCTGCGCCAGCGCCGGCAGCGGCTCGCCCGCGCCGTAGAGGATCATGTTGGCCGGGTCGAAGTTGACGAAAAGGTTGTCGCGCTGGACGTCGTCCAAAAAGCGGATCAACACGTCGACCGGCTCCTGGCCCGTTTCGAGGTGCAGCGCCTGGCGGTTATTTTTGCAGTGGTCGCAGACGTCGCGCGTCAGGTCGAGTAGTTCTCGGTAGTCGGCGTCGGCCGCGTCGTGCGGCACGAAGCCCAGGTGCAGCCCGACGACGCCGACGCCCAGCTCGCGGGCGAAATCGGCGATGGCCTTGAGCTCGATCGTGCGGGCGGCGCGGGTCTCGCGCGGCACGAGGCCGACGGTGCGCTGGACAGTGGGGATATCGGCGTAGCTTTCGCCCTCAAACCCTGCGAAGACACAAGTGGTCGTGATGCCCAGCTCGCGGAGCTGCCGGTTGAAGGCGGCGGCCCGCTCGGGCGTGCGCGACGCGGCGCGCGGCGTGTGCAGGTGAATCGTGGGGACGCCCAGCTCGCGGGCGACTTCCAGGCGCACGCCCAGGCCGGCGTCGATGCTGGCGAAGACGCCGATCGGCCATTGGTCGTTGGTCATGGCGGTGCCGGCGGGGGTGAACCCCGCCGCTCACTTGGTCTGACGGGTGGATAGTCGCACTCACTTGGACTGGAACGCCATCTTAAATAGGCCGCGGCGAGGGCTCAATACCCGCGGCGGAGTAGCCCTGTTAGGCAAGTTATTCCAACTAGCAGCGGACTATTGAGAGAATTGCGCGAATGTACCGAACAGAAAGGATAGGACGAGGTGGAGCAGCCGAGCCGTGACGAAGGCGGAAATGATGCCTGCCGGGAAATTGATACGCTGTTGCGGCGTCGTGATTCTTGCGCTCGCGACAGCCTCCTTGATCGTGCGCCCAGCTTGGGGCGACGAGCTTGGCGATGAGCCGGCCTGGGAGCTGGATGATGACGCGGACGACACCGGTGCCGCTCCTGAAACCCCTGACGGGAGCGACGAATCGGTAATCGTGCCGGACGACGGCGCGGGCGGCGAGTCGGGCGAGTCGCCGATGCGTCCCTCCCGAACCGCCGGTCGACCGGACCCCTGCGCCGCCTCGCACAAGGGCTTGTTCTACGAGAACGACTTCAGCTATTTGACGGCCTCCAACTATGGAGGCTATTGCCTCGGCGACTGCTGGAAGCTGATGCCGGCGCCGGGCTGCGCCGGCTGCGGAACACTCGACGTGGGCGGGCAACTGCGGCTGCGTTACCACCACGAGCTTGGCATGGGCCAGGACGTCGCCGGGCCGGGCGCGCTGCGATTCCAGGATACGGTGCACGACTTTCTGCTCACGCGGCTGCGGCTGTACACGAATTGGAAGCTCAGCGACGACGTGCGGTTTTATGCCGAAGGCATCCTGGCCGACACGACCGACGACGACGGCACCTATCAGCCGCGACCGATCGACCGCAACTTCGGCGACTTCCTCAACCTGTTCGTCGACCTGGCTTTGACCGACTGCGTCACGGTGCGCGTCGGTCGCCAGGAGCTGTTGTACGGCGCACAGCGGGTCGTATCGCCGCTTGATTGGGCCAACACACGGCGGACGTTTGAGGGAGTGCGGCTGCTCGCGGAAGAAGGCGACTGGGCGGTCGACGCGTTCTTCACGCATCTTGTGCCGGTCGTCCCCAACCAGTTGGACGAAGCCGACTACAAGCAGCCCTTTTACGGCACTTACGCCGTGTACAGCGGTTGGGAGCAGGACACGCTCGAGCTTTACTACTTAGGCTACGACAATCGTCATCCGGGCACGGTCACGAGCGACTTTTCGCTGCACACGTTCGGCACGCGTCTCTTCGGCTCGCGCGGGGACTGGCTGTATGAGACAGAGGGCGGGGTGCAAGTGGGAAGGCAAAGCGGGCTGGGGCAGGATCACAGCGCCGGCTTCGCCACGGCAGGACTTGGTTACAAGTTCAGCGACCATCCTTGGACGCCGATAGTCTGGTTCTATTACGACTACGCGTCCGGCGATTCCGGCGGCGAGGATTTCAACCGTTTCAATCAACTCTTCCCGCTCGCTCACAAGTACTTCGGTTTCATCGACGCGGTGCAGCGGTCGAACATCGAATCGCCGAACGTGCTGCTGACGATGAAGCCGCACGAACGGGTGGAGATCCTGCTGTGGTACTGGCATTTCATGTCCAATACGGCGGCAGACATCGTGCCCAGTATCGGCGGCACCCCGCCGCAAAGCACCGCCAGCAAGGACCTGGGCGACGAGTTGGACTTCTACGTGAAGTACGCGTTCGGCCCGCGATCGAATATCCTCTTCGGTTGGTCGCACTTCTGGGGGGGCAATAAGATCCTCGCGCCGCAGGACGCCGATTTCTTTTACACGCAGTGGGAGCTGAATTTCTGACTCGCCGCGGGTGGCGCCAACGAGTTACGATTTCAGGCCTGCCAGCAGCTTCTTCCATCGCTCCCAGGCCTCTCTCCGGGCCTTGCGATCGGCCGCGGAGGCATCGGGCGACTCGCCTTGGCGCATGAAGCCGTGGCCGGCGCCGTCGTAATCGACCGGCTCAAACTCTTTGTCTAGCTCGTTCATTCTTTTCTCGACTTCCGGCACCTGGCCGGTGATGCGGAAATCGTTGCCGCCGTAGAAGCCGTAAACGGGGGCCTCGATCTTTTTGTAGGCGTCCTGGTCATCAGGCGCCGAGCCGTAGAAGACAAACGCGGCCGCGATGTTCGGGTTGTGCGTGGCGTACTTGAACGTCTGGCCGCCGCCCCAGCAGAAGCCGCCGACGGCGACGGTTTTGTTGCCGGCCGGCATTTTCTTCGCAAATTCGAAGACCGCATCCAAGTCGGCGGTAACTTGCTCCTGGGGCAGCTTGCCGATGCCGGTGCGGGCGGCATCTTCGGAGCCGTAATCCGCCGTGCCGCCGCCGCCCGGCGCGGTGCCGCTCAAGAGGTCCGGGGCGAGGGCCAGGTAGCCGGCCTCGGCCAACTGGTCGGCCACGCCGCGGACCCAATCGGTGAGGCCGCGGTTCTCGTGGATCACGATGACGACGGTCGCCGGGTGGTCGACCTCGGGATAGACGACCCAGGTGCGGACCTCGCGGTCGCCGGCGGCGTCGATCTCGACCCATTCGTGATGCCGCGGCGAGTTTTCGAGGCGCTCGGCGACGGCCGGCTGAGCCGCAGCTCTGCCTGAGTAAACAGCGATCCAAATCAAACAGGTCAAAAGCAAGATACGTCTCATCGCAGCCTCCATCGCTTGGCTTTTGAACCACGACGTCACGACGGACACGACGAATGAATAACTAGGCTTCGTCTCAAAACTCCCTCCCCGCCACGGGGGAGGGTTGGGGAGGGGCTAATTCCCCGGCGAATCATCACCCTCCCCCAACCCCTCCCATCAAGGGAGGGGAGTTTTGGGACAAAGCCTAATCTTCCGTCGTGCTCGTCGTTTCGTCGTGGTTCCATTTTGCCTTGGCTTTAGGTCGTCGCGTCCCAGGAGTATTTTTCA
>CAZHIV010000322.1:0-7235 GCA_964532675.1 uncultured Planctomycetaceae bacterium | reverse complement strand
GGATGCGGGATGCAGGGGGCAGGGACAATTCTAATAATCCGTGCCCCCTGCATCCCGCATCCTGACCCCTCCACACATGCGCGTCCTCAGCGGCATTCAACCGACCGGGCCGATCCACTGGGGCAACTACTTCGGCGCGATCCGCCAGTACATCGCCCTGCAAGACAACGAGCAGGCGTTCTACTTCATTGCCAACCTGCACGCGCTGACGACCGTTCGCGAACCAGCGAAGCTGCGGCAGTGGACGTTCGACGTCGCACTCGATCTCTTGGCACTCGGCCTGGACCCCGACAAAGCCACACTGTTCGTGCAGTCGGACGTGCCGGAAGTGAGCGAGCTGTGCTGGCTACTCCTGACGGGCGCGCCGATGGGCCTGTTGGAACGGTGCCATGCTTACAAAGACAAGAAGGCGAAGGGCCTCACCGCGGACGCCGGGCTGTTCACGTACCCGGTGCTGCAGGCGGCCGACATACTGGCCTACGACAGCGACACTGTGCCGGTCGGCGAGGACCAGGTGCAGCACATCGAGGTGTGCCGCGACCTGGCCGGCAGTTTCAATCACGGGTTCGGCGACGTATTCGTGATGCCCAAGGCGTACGTGTTGGAAACGTCGGCCCGCGTGCCGGGCACCGACGGCGAAAAGATGTCGAAGAGCTACAACAATACGCTCGCCGTGTTCGAGGACGCCAAGGTGCAACGGAAGCAAATCATGCGGATCGTCACCGATTCACGCCCGATGGACCAGCCCAAGGAGCCGGCCGGCGACGTGCTCTACGATTTGTTCTCGCTCGTCGCCCCGGAAGCCGACCGCGAAGCGATGGCCGCGATGTACGGCCGGGGCGGCTTCGGCTACGGCGAAGTCAAAAAAGCGCTGGCCGACGCCGCCGAAGAATTCTGGGCCGAACCCCGCGCCCGCCGCGCCGAGCTGGCCGCCCACCCCGAACGAGTCCGCGAAATCCTCGCCGCCGGCGCGGAAAAGGCGCGGGAAAAGGCCGCCGAGGTACTGCGCCGTGCCCAGACTGCGTGTGGCATCCAAGGTCAATAACAGTGTCATATACAATATTTGGCGAGCTCATGGCAGATAACACATCGAGAACAGCCGTCCCGCTGAAAGTGTTTGTGGGTGTCCTAGCATTGATCGCTATGCCGTTCGCGTTGCTTGCCCTAGCAGTGCTGGAAGCGACCATCTTTCACACGGGTAACATTGAAGGCTTGCTTCGATCTACCGGGATGCTTGAACATTTGCAGGCGTTGTACGAATCCCTCATGTCAACACTAAGAGGTTAATTCTAGTGCAACTCGGTTTTGTCACCGCGATTCTGGGCGATTTGCCGTTTGAGGAAGTGCTCGACTTCGCCGCCAGCGAAGGGTACCAGTGCGTCGAAGCGATGTGCTGGCCCACGGGCGAGGGCGTCGACCGCGAGTACGGCGGCGTTTCGCATATTGACGTGGTGGGGATGACGCAGGCGCGGGCCGACGACATCCGGGCGCTGTGCGAAAAGTACGGCGTGGGCATCTCGGCGCTCGGCTACTACGCGAATTCGATCTCGGGCGATGCGCATGAAGCGGAGCACGTGCGCTCCCACTTTCGCAAGGTGATCGACGCCGCGCCGCTGCTCGGGCTGGAAAACGTGAACGGCTTCATCGGGGCCGACCGTTTCCTGCCGCTGGAGGAGAATTTCAAGCGGTTCGAGGAGGTGTGGCCGGACATCGTCCGCTACGCCGACGACAGCGGCGTGCGGATCGGCATCGAGAACTGCCCGATGATGTACTCGTACACGTGGCCGTTCGGCGTGAACCTTGCCCGCACGCCGGCCATCTGGCGGCGAATGTTCGAGACGATCCGCTCGCCCAACTTCGGCCTGAACTACGACCCCTCGCACCTGGTAATGCAATTGATGGACCCGATCGCACCGATCAGGGAGTTCGGGCCACGGATCTTTCACACGCACGCCAAGGATATGCACGTCGACCGGGCGCGGCTCGACGACATCGGCTCGCTGGAGCCGCCGATGATGCGGAGCACGGCCAAAATCCCCGGCCTGGGCGACGTGCCTTGGGGCCGTTTCATTGGGGCCCTGACGGACGTCGGGTACGACGGGGCCGTGTGCGTGGAGGTCGAGGACGAGGCCTTCCACGCCACGCTGGAGGGCCGCAAGCACTCGCTGCGGATCAGCCGCGGCGTGCTGCAGCCGCTGATTGCTTAGTCGGTGCGCCGCTTTTACACTAGGAGGGCGAGGGGCAGGCTGTGCCTGCCGATTCCTTGTTCGCGGACCACTCCCGTTTCGGCGATGACAGGCACAAGCTGCCAGATGTTGCGAAGGCAGGCACGGCCTGCCCTACGATGCTATGCCCCCAAGCGGAAAATGGATCGACGGCATCGGCCCGGACTCCAGCGTCGAGGAGGCCGCGCGCCGTGCGCTGGAGGCGCGGCTTTCGGCCGTGAACCACTGGCTGCCGCTGGCCGCGTACCTTTCCGAGCAGGATGTCGAGCACGTCCACCGGCTTCGCGTGACGACTCGGCGTTCGGTGGCGGCGCTCGAGCTGTATCGCGATTGGCTGCCGCGCAAGCGGGCGGGCCGCTTGACGAAGTGGCTCAAAAAGATCCGGCGCGCCGCCGGTGATGCGCGCGATTGCGACGTGCTCGGAGAGCGGCTGGCGCGCGACTACGGCGAATGCCGGGCGGCGCCTGTCGTGGCGCTGATCGCCGAGCGCCGCGCCGCGATGCAGCCGGCGCTGGCCAAGGTTGCCGAGCGCTGCCGTCGCCGCGACCGATTGGTCCGCAAGACGGCGAAGCTGCTGAAGCGAATCCGGCCACCGAAGGGCCGCTCGGCCCGCTCGGTTCGCTTCGGCGATTGGGCGGCGGAGCGGTTGGCCGAGGCGGCATCCGAGTTCTTTGCGGCCCGGCCCGACGACACGACCGACATGGCCGCACTGCACCAGTTTCGGATCCGCGCCAAGGCGCTGCGTTACACGATTGAACTGGTGGCGCCGGCGTTCGGCCCGGAGTTGCGGAACGAGCATTACCCAGTGGTCGAGGAGCTGCAAGAACGGCTCGGCAGAATTCAGGATCACGTGACGGCGGCAGCACGCTTGCGCGAGTGGGCGAAGGAGGTCGAGGCCGGCGCGTTGCAGGAGGTGCTGCAAGAATTCGCCGCCGAAGAGAACGCGCGCCTCGACGACGAGCTGCGCGAATTCCGCGCGTGGTGGACGGCCGAGCGCGCCGAAGGATTGCGCGAGGCGTTGATACCCGACTCGCGCGACCTCGTTCCCACGCTCCCGCGTGGCAACGCAATAGCCAGCCGCTCATGCGGCGAGTCAGTGGGCTCGCGACGCAGAGCGTCGCGGTCTTGCGTTTCCACGCGGAGCGTGGGAACGAGAGCTTATGTCGCAAGCTGCAACCCAAATGTGACGGGTAAGTCGATTGCCCGCGCCAGTCTGCGCAAGTACTCGATCCGCGGGATTTCCACGGCGCCCATGCGACCGGTATGCGGCGTCCACTGTTGGATGTCAAGAAGGGTGTAGCCGCGCTGTCGGAGATGGGCTGCCAGGTGCACGAGGGCCACCTTCGAGGCGTCGCGCTCGCGGTAGAACATGCTTTCGGCGGCAAACAAGCCGCCAATAGCGATGCCGTAGGCGCCGCCGACGAGCTTTGCTCCCTCTCCCTCAGGGTTAGGGTGAGGGGATTCCGCCAGCTCGCCCTCACCCCGGCCCTCTCCCGGAGGGAAAGGGAGATTAGACCAGATTTCGACGCTATGGGCATGGCCCAGTGCGTGCATCCGGCAGTAGGCGGCGATCATCGACGGCGTCAGCCAGGTATTGTTCTCGCGACCGGCCGCCGTGGCGCATCCGCAAATCACGCCATAGAAATCGCGGTCGCACGTGGCCTGAAATCTATCGCTGCGCAGCGTTCGCCGCAGCCGGCGGGATACGTGCAGCGCGTCGAGCTCGAGGATTGCCCGCGGGTCGGGCGACCACCAGGCGATCGGCTCATCGTCCCACATGGGCCAGGGAAAGATGCCGTGGCGGTAGGCGTCTAGCAGCCAATCGGGCGCGAGTCGGCCACCGACGCAGAGCAGTCCGTCGCGGGTCGTCGCCGTCGGCGAAGGGAAATAGCGCGGCGATGACCGGCGAATATCCGGCGGCAGCGGCTGAACTTCTATGTCGACCGGCACCAGCAAATCGTCGACATCGTTCGGTTCGCGGGCCATGCGCTCAGCATATCCGCTGCGCGGCTAGGTGAGTAGGGAATCGCTGTAGGGAACGGCCTCCGTGCCGTTCCGCTGCCATCCGTACCATGCGGAACGCCGCGGAGGGCGTTCCCTACAGTCGCTCACCTCACGGCACTTCGATGTTTCCCAGCATCGACACCCATTGCACGTCGCGCAGGCGGCCGTTCTTCTGCTTTTCGCCGTACGTGACGCGGCAGGCGTAGTTCGGCTGCACCCACGTCGCCTGGGCCTCGACGGGAATGAATGCCTTCAAAGTCTTAATCGACTCGAGCGACTGCAGCAGCGCGCTCCGCTGGTCCTCCGGTAGTTCGGGCGCTACGCTACCGGCGTAAACCAGCTTTTTGCGATGAGCCATGCCGAGATACAGCCGGTCGAGCCGGCCCTCGCGATCGACCTGGTAGCCGACGATGGCGCAGTCGACCCTTTCCCGCGGCTTGGCCGGCTTCGAGCTTGCAGAGTCGGCACCCGGCTCCACGTCCTGGCTGCCGGCGAAGTCGCTGATTGCGTCCTCGAGGTTGTCGGCGCCGTTGCGGCTGTCGAGCTGCTTGGCGCGGTCCATCACGGCGCCCATGAGGTTCTGCTTGACGGGCTCCTGGAAACCCCAATCCCACAGCCGCTCGTAGGGAAGGCCGCCGATCACGATCAGCGACATGAGCGAGGCGGTGAGGCCACACGCGGCCGCGTTGGTCACCCACAGCCGCTGCGGCAGTTGATGCGCGGCGCGAACCCATATCTTGAGCGGCCGCAGGAAGATATCCATCACGCCGAACTCGGCGTCCTCCGCCGCCAAAACCATGAAGCTGATCACGTGACAGGCGGCAGCGAGCACGATGCCGGCGGCCAATTGGCTGAGCGACCAAACCGTGCGGAGCCCGCCATCGGCAGGCGTGACGAACCTCGCCACGACGCTTTCGACCACGACGGCGAGCACGCTGGCGATAATCACCCAGCTCCATCGCGGCAAGAGTTCGAGCCACACCTGCAAGTGGGACTTTTGCGGCGCCGCCTCACCGGCGTCGTAAGTTTCCGTGTCGGCTTCCCAATTCGGATCGACCTCGACGAACGTGCCGAGGCTCGCGTACCAGCCGCATTTGCGGCAGATCGCCACAACGTCCGACTTGAGCGGCGAGTCGCACTGCTCGCACCGAGGGCCGGTCCACTCCGCCTGGTTATTGGCCTCCTTTTCCGGCTCCAAGGTCGAGACGGTCGAGGTCGTGTCGAAGTTCTCCAGCGATTGATCGTTGAGTTCTCGCGCGTTCATCATGGCAAAGTGTTCGAACGAAAGGACTCGAAACGGCCGCTCGCGCCGCCCGGTCGCGGCGCCTTACGCAAGGTTAGGTTGTGGCAAGCGCAACCCCCCGACAGGTTTAGATTCGAAGCGGTCGCCCAATGCGTGGCGCCAACCGATTGGGCCGATTGTGTCGGCATTGCCGGCCAATCGCCTTTTCCGCGGCGGAGCCTTATAATCGTTAACGGTGGCTCGCTTTGCGGGCCACTTCTGGCTGCTCGATGTGGATAGGTTTAGCCGCTGAAGCGATGAACGAGTCTCCTCACCCGCCTGCAAATTCAGCCGTGCCGGAGCGAATCGCCGCCGTCGGCCCGGCTCCTTCGCAATACGTGCCTCCTGGGCCCGCCGTGCAGGCCGCGGCGCCGCGCCGGTCGGGCCTGCTATGGGTGCTATTGCTTCTGCTGGTAGTGATTCTGATCGGCCCGTTCGCGGTGGGGCAGTTTATTTATCACGCCAAGTACAACGATTTGCGGGCCGGCTACGACGTTGCTACCAGCACGCTCGATTCGCTTAAACCGCGGCTCAACGACCTGGAGCTCGCCTCGCGGCTGGTGGCCAAGCGGGTCGAGCCGAGCGTGGTCAGCATCATCCGCCCCAGCCCGGGGCCCGATGGCCAGGGTTCCGGCGTGATCATCGATGAGGCCGGCTACATCGTCACCAACTCGCACGTGGTCGAAGGGGCCGGGACGATCCAGGTCCGTCTCAGCGACCGCCGCACCGCGGAGGCGACGGTCGTCGGGTCCGACGCGCTGACCGACATCGCCGTGCTCCAGATCGACCTGCCGAACCTGATCGCCGCCGAATGGGGCGACAGCGACAAGATGCAGGTCGGCGACCTCGTATGGGCGCTGGGCAGCCCCTACGGCCTGGAGCGAACCCTGACGTTCGGCATCCTCAGCGCCAAATCGCGCCGCAGCAGCAGCCACATCAGCCGCAGCCCCTACCAGGAGTATTTGCAGACCGATGCCGCCGTGAACCCCGGCAACAGCGGCGGGCCGCTGGTCAACATCGAAGGCCAGATCGTAGGCATCAATGCGGCCATCTTCGGTGCTTCGTATCAGGGCATCAGCTTTGCCATTCCCAGCAGATTGGCGCGCGAGAAGTACGACGAGCTCAAGGCAAAGGGTCGCATCGACCGGGCTTGGCTGGGCATCACGCCGCTCGACGTGCCGGAGGAAATCCGCAAGCTTTACGCGCTCGAGCTGGGCCAGGGCGTGCTGGTGGGCACGGTGGAGGCGGAAGCGCCCGCCGGACGAAGCAAGCTCCGCCCTGGAGACGTGATTCTCAAGTGGAACGAGCACCAGGCGACGGATCCCACGCTGTTAAGCCGGGCAATCGCCGCCACCGAAATCGGCTCGACGGCTAAGCTGGTCATCCTTCGTTACAATGGCGAGAACGCCGAGGAGTTGGCCGTCGACGTCGAGGTGGAGCGCCGGCCGGCACAGTAACGTGGCGGTTTTGTCCGCAGATGGACGCTCAACGCAGATGAACAAGCCTGAGAGCGTCTAACATTAACATATTGAATGAAACTGCCAAGAACGCAAAGGACGCCGAGGAAGACAAAAGACTGATGTGTTTCTCTTGGCGACCTTTGCGTTCTTGGCGGTTCGATTCATTAGAACCGGTTTCAAAACCATCGATGCTTGCGGCTCAGTGGCACAGGCCGCTGGCCTGTGCCGCAGTTTTGCAGTTCCTCCGCACCGGCGAGCAGCCGG
>CAZHIV010000321.1:0-10827 GCA_964532675.1 uncultured Planctomycetaceae bacterium | reverse complement strand
CAAGGTAACGGAACGCCGCGGAGGGCGTTCCCTACAGGTTGATCGGAATATTGAATTCCCGGATAGCCTCACCTCCCACCTACTCACGTACTCACTTATTCACCCACTACTACCTTCAAGCGAATCATCTGCGCCAGGACTCCGGTGGTCAAGGCATTGCACGCGATCGACGCGATTGAGGCCAGCGTTTCGTTGGCGAACGATCGTCGTGTGCGCTTGACGCGCGAAGGGGATGCAAGCGCCGGCGCCCCGTCGGGCGAGGAATCGACGTGCGACCCGGCGACGGCGGTCATACGGGCGCTCGAGGAGCCGATCGAATTCCCGCCGCTGGCGGCGGGCACCGTGCCGGGTGATCGAGTGGCGGTCGCGCTGGCCGACGCGGTGCCGAACGCCGGCGAGGTGGTGCGCGGCGCCGTCGAAGCGATCCTGCACGCGGGCATCGAAGTGGAAGCCATTTCGGTCGTCACCACGGATGCGGCGACCGCCCAGATATGCCAAGAGGCGCTCGCCGCCCATGCAGAGAAGCTGCCGCAGTTCGTCGTTCACGATCCGGAGGATGACGACAACCTGTGCCTGGTGGGCGCGACGAAGCGGGGCGAGGCACTACTCGTGAACCGCATCATCTTCGACGCCGATATCGTGCTGCCCATCGGCGTAGCGCGGGTGGACGGTGCCGGCGCGTACGACAGCCTGTTTCCCTGGTTCTGCGACGCGGCCTCGATCGGCCGACTGCGGATGCCGGCAAGCGCGGGCGCCGTAGACGACAGCCGGAAAGCGCACACGGCGGACGAAGCCGGTTGGCTGATCGGCGCGCCGCTGGTGCTGCAGGTCGTTCCCGGTCCGGGCGAGAGCGTGGCCCACGTGGTGGCCGGCGAGCCGCAGGCGGCGGCTCGGCGGTGCGACGAGCTGTGTCGGCGGCGGTGGCTGCTGCACAGCCCGCGGCAGGTGGACCTGGCCATCGTGACGATCACGGGCGACGCCCGGTCGCAGACGTGGGCCAATGTGGGGCGGGCGGTGGCGGCGGCCGACCGGGTGCTGGCCGATTATGGAGCGATCGCCATTTGTACGAACTTGGAGGTGCCGCCGGGCGAATCGTTGGGCCGGTTGATCGGCAGTGCGGACCTGGAAAAGACAGTGCGAAAGATCGGTCACGATCAGGGCGAAGACAGTTGGCCGGCGTGGCACCTGGCGCGGGCGCTGCGTCGCGGGCCGGTGTATCTGCTCAGTCAATTGTCGGCCGAGACGGTCGAAGACCTGGGCCTAGCGCCGATCGCCGACCTGGTGGAGCTGGCGCGGCTGGCCGGCCGGCACGAGAGTTTTGTCGTAATCGAGGATTCGCAGCACGCCGTGGTCGCGGTGGACTGCGAAGAAGACGAATGACGACCGGCCCGCCTTCTTTCGAACAGCAGTACGACGCCCTGCGCCGCCGACGCGGATTCGTGGAGCTAGCCGGCTGGTCGAGCGTGACGCTAACGGGCGGCGACCGTCGGGCCTTTCTGCACAATTTCTGCACGAACGACGTCAAGCGGCTCGAGCCCGGCACGAGCTGCGAGGCGTTTATCACGAACGTGAAAGGCAAGGTCCTCGGCCACGGCCTCGTGACGTGCCGCGCCGACGAGCTGGTGCTGGTGGGAACGCCTGGGCAGGCGCCGCGGCTGGTCGAACATCTCGACCGCTACTTGATTCGCGAGGATGTGCAGCTCCGCGATACGACGACGCAACGGAGTTACCTCTTGGTTGGAGAGGAAGGCCGGCAGCATGCCGAGGTGGCTTTTACCTGGAAACTTGTCGGCGGCGAGTGCAACGTGTTGCTCGAAGTGGGGGCGGATGAGGCGGAATCCGCGATCGGCTCGCTCGGCGAGCGGGGCTACGTCTCCATCGGACCGCAGGCGTTTCTGGCGGCGCGGATCGAGGCCGGCGTGCCGCTGTACGGCGTCGATTTCGACGAGCGGAACTTCCCGCAGGAAGTCGGCCGCGACCGGGAAGCCATCAGCTTCACGAAGGGCTGCTACCTCGGCCAGGAGACGGTAGCGCGAATCGACGCACTGGGGCACGTCAACCAGCGGTTGGTGGGCGTGCGGTTTTTCGAGAATCGAGTGCCCGAGCCCGGTACGGAATTAATTCACAGCGGCAAAACGGCCGGCCACGTGACGTCGGCAGCGTTCTCGCCGCGGCTCGGTGCGCCGCTGGCGTTGGCGATGGTGCGCGGCGAGGCGAACTCGGTGGGAACGCGGCTGGAGTCGGCTACGGGGCCATGCGAGGTGGCGAGTTTGCCCGTTTAGCTGAACTGCAAGCGGGGAGTGGGCGTATTCGCTAAGCCGCAAGGGGCCATAGAGAGCCGCGTTAGTTTTTGACGGTCTGTTCAAGTTGCCAGCGTTCCACGTCGAGCGAGAGAAGCTTGCGTTCGGAATGGCCGATCTCGCGCAGCTCCTGCCAGACCTGGAAGGCGGCCTCGACGATGTGGGCGTCCCACTGCTTGCCGGCGCCGCCGCGCAGGATGCTGTCGAGCTTCTCTTCGCTCATGCCCTTGCGGTAGGGCCGGTCGCTGGACATGGCGTCGATCGAGTCGGCCACCGCTACGATGCGAGCCAGGAAGGGCGTCTCCCCCTCCTTGAGGCCGCTCGGGTAGCCGCCGCCGTTCCACGCCTCGTGGTGGTGGCGGACGATGGGCATCACCTTGTCGAGCTGCTTCACGCCGTCGAGAATGCGGCAGCCGAGCTCGGGGTGCGTTTTGATGTGCTCCAACTCTTCCGGCGTGAGCGGGCCCGGCTTGCGCAGCACGTTGTCGTCGATGCCGATTTTGCCGATGTCGTGCAGCAGGCCGGAGAGGTAAATCGTGTTCAACTCTTCGGTGTTGCAGCCCAACTGGCGGGCGATGCACACTGAAAGCCTGGCCACGCGATCGCTATGACCGCAGGTGTATGGGTCCTTGGCGTCGATGGCGGAGATAAGGGCCCGCACGACGCTGGAGAAGAATTCGGATTGCTCATGGTAAAGGGCGATGTTGCCGCAGTGAATGCCCAGGATCGTGGCCACGCTGGACATCAGGCAGGCTTCGACGGTGCCGAACTCGACCTCGCTGTTGGTGACGTCGCCGGCGCCGGTGTGGTTCAAGGCGAACATCCAGCCGAATAACCGGTTGCCCTCGCGGATGGGGACCGAGATGATCTCGCGCACATCCGGATAGAACCAGGTGGGCGAGCCGGTGGCCCCGCGATTGAGCACCAGCGGCTCGGTGGCGACGCGCGGCCCCAGCCGCTCAATGAACTTGCTGAAGTTGTTCTGATCGAGCGGGCAGGCGCCGTGGGCGATGAGCACGGCCTCATCTTTGGAGCGTTGGCCCAGGGTGTGGGTTTCGTGCAACTGGCCCATCGATTCGAACCAGATGACGACGCTCTTGGCCGGAATGACGTCGGCCAGCCAGTTCACCGAAAGCTCGCACAAGTCGGTGACGCTCTTGGCGATCGACAGCCGCTCGGTGAGCCGGTGGAGGAGCGTGATTTCCTCGAAGGTCATCAAGAGGTGCGAGGAGATATCCGCCAGCTGGCGCTTGAGCTGGACGGTCGTTTGCTGCAGGGCTGCCTTTTCAACAACGGCGGCGCCGACTTCCTGGATGGCGTGCGGGGGCCAAACGGTTTGGCCTCGCGCCCAGCGCAGCGCTTGCCGCGAATCGATGCCGAACTCGCGGACCGCGGCGGCGAGCTGGGATTGGTCCTCGACGGCTTCGGTGACGAACTTGGCCACCGCCACGAACGGGGTGTCCGCTCCCGCCGGCGAGAGGGGAACGGCCAGCAGCAGCAGCGGCGAAACCTCTTCCAGGATTTCCGGCCGGCCGCGCTCGGCGATTTGTTCGCAACTGGCAAGCCGCGGGTAGAGATCGATATCGAGGTCGTCGTCGGCAGAGCGGAGCGTCTGGCCGGTAGTACAGTCGATTATCCAAACCTTCTGGCCGAACGCCCGGTCGAGGGCGCGGACCAACTGCAGCGCATCTTGTGCCAGGAACTGATCGCCGGCGGAATGGGCCATGACCAGTTCGTTGCCCGGTGCAGTCAAGGTGTCCGATAGGTCGGGGTAGGTCGTCTCCACGCTTGGATACCTCGTTTGGAGTTTGCGCGACGTTGCCGCAGCCGGCGAGTGGGCCTGCAAACCGCGTCGCGGGAACCTTCATCCGAAGCATAGGTTGCCTGGAGAGATGGCAAACCGAACGTGAGCGCCCGGTGCCGCCAACAAACCGTTGCGATGGATGCCGGCAAGGGCGGTCGGCGCGGTCATGCCGGTCGTGAGTGCCGGGGCGATAGCGCGGTCGCTGCCCGCGAGCGGCCAGCCGCAAGGGCGAGAGTGGCGCTCGTTACGCCTCGTTCGACGTGCGGCGGCGTCGATAGCGCTGGCTGGCGCGCTGCAGGATGGCGACTTCCTCGGGCGAGAGAGCGTCCCAGCTCGAGTTATGCAGCCGCGCGAGGATGTCGTCCACGCGGGCATCTTCAGAGGCTTCCTGTGCCCGGCGGTTCTGTTCAGGCTGCGAGCGCTGTTGGTGCTCGACCAGGACGCCCTCGTCGTCTTCCTCGCTAGCCCACATCGCTTCGAGCAAGTCGAGGCCGTCGGCGTTGACCTGGTATCCGGCCAGCGGATCGACCTCCTCGACGTTGCCGGCTGCAAGGTCCTGGCGGGCACTGAAGAACAGGAACGTGCCCAGCATGATCAGCGGAATCCACATCGGCACGCTGGCCGGGAAGTCGCGGCCCAGCGTCAACAGCGAGCCGACGCAGAGCAACACGGCCAGGCCCATCGCGATGCGGGCCGTCACCACCGCGGCGGTGCGGCGTCCCAAGGCCGGCCACAGCATCGCCCGCAGGATCGGCCCGCCGTCGAACGGGTAGACCGGCAACAGGTTCAACAGCATCAGAATCCAATTGATCCAAAGCGTGAGCTTGGCAATCACCAGGAGCATGCCGCCCGGTTCGACGAGGTCCTGTGGCGTGGCGAGGGGATTCAGCAGCCCCAGGAGTTGGGTATTGCCGGCCACCGCCAGCGCGACGGCGGCCAGCACGGCGATCAACAGGTGGACGCCCGGCCCGGCCAGGGCCACGAACACCTTTGTTTCCGGCTCATCGGGCACGCGCGGCGAGATGAGCCCGCCGACGGGGCCCAGGACGATGGCATCGACCTTGCCGCCCACTCGCACGGCCGCCAGGGCGTGGCCCAGCTCGTGCAAAGTGACGCTCGCCAGCAGCACGCCCACGGTCAATAAACCCACGCTCATCAAATCGGGGTCGCCGAACGTGAACATCAACGCCACCAGGGCGGATAGCAAAAAGAAGATGTGCAGGTAGACCGACACGCCCCACCAGCGGCCCAAGCTCAAACTCCAGCGCTGGACGCTGCACCCCGGCATGACATGCAACTCGAAGAGAGGCAACAATCGGATCCGCGACCGGCGCCTGACGCAATCTGGGGCGTTGCCCCCGAGAACGGCCGGTCGACAGCGGAAATGGTCGCATGTATCCTACCAGCCCGCTCGAGAATGGGCAAATCATTACGTCGTTTGCCGCAAATCGGGGGCCGGTCCGTTTAATCCGTTGGCATGCGGCGTTCCGGTTTGTCAAATTGGATAAGTGGTCCTCCCTGCGGCGCGCACCTGGGAAACCTGCCATGTCAAACGAACGACGAACGTTAATGGACGCCGGTCGTTTCGCGGTCGTCGAACGCCTGGTCGCCGGGCCGGACGCTCAGACGGCCAGCTGCCGATTCGTCGAGCACCCGGGTTCGGTGGCCATTTTGCCGCTGCTGGACGATGGCCGGGTATGCCTGATTCGCAGCCGCCGATTGACCGTTGACGCGACGCTCATCGAGTTGCCGGCCGGCACGCGCGAACCGGACGAAAGCCCGCTGGAAACTGCCCGCCGGGAGCTGATCGAGGAGACCGGCTACCGTGCGGAGCATTTCGAGGAGCTGGCCACCTACTACCCCTCGCCCGGCGTGCTCAACGAGCAGATGTGGCTGTATGTCGCCCGCGAACCCACGGCTGGGCCGCACGCCCGGGAGCCGAACGAGGAAATCGACAACTATGTCGTCTCGTGGGGCGAGGCCTTGTCGATGATCGACCGCGGCGAAATCCGCGACGGCAAAACGCTAGCAGCCATCCTACTGTGGGAGCGAAAGCGCCGTCTCAACGACCCCCCACCGCTTGCGGTTTAGCGCCGTCAACCCGACATCCTCACTTCGCCGCCACCGGCATCCCCTGCCGCGCAATCACCTCGGCCACGGCATCGGCATCGATGGAACCCGCGATATCCACGAACCGGCATTCGCTGAGACTGCGGAACCAGGTGCCCTGCCGCTTGGCGAACCGCCGCGTGCGGGCCTTCATGCGGTCGATCATCTGCTCGCGATCGTACTCGCCGGCCAGATAGGCCAGCACTTCGCGGTAGCCGACGGCTTGCCGGGCCGTGCGGCTGAGTCCGGATTTGGAATTCGGTGAATTGGCGGCAGGCGGGCCGCCTGTCGCCACTGGGCCTGTAGTTACCGAGTCTGTTGTCGCGAGGTTGCGCACCTCTTCGACAAGGCCGGCCGCGATCATGGCCTCCACGCGGGCCTCGATACGCTGGTGCAGCTCCGCGCGCAAACGGCGTAGAACGAACACGCGGCATTCGTGCGCCGGGCGTCCTTCGTCAAACTGCAACTGCTGGTGGCTGATCGGCTCGCCCGTGGCGCGGAACACTTCCAGCGCGCGAATCAGCCGACGCGTGTCGTGCGGATGAATGTGCGACGCGGCCACCGGGTCGATTTGCGCGAGCCGGTCGTATAGCGCTTGCTCGCCGACGTGCGCCAGCTCCTCCTCAATTTCCTGCCGCAGCTCCCAATCGGCGGGCGGCCCCTCGAACAATCCGCGCACCAGGCTCTTCAAGTAGAGCGGTGTGCCGCCGACGAACAGCGGTTCTTTGCCGCGCGAGCGGATGCCCGCCACGGCGCCGGCCGCCGCCTCGACGTATTGCGCGACGCTGAACTCCTCCGTCGGTTCGACGATATCGAGCAGGTGATGCGGCACGGCGGCCCGCTCGGCGGCCGACGGCTTGGCCGTGCCGATATCCATGCCGCGGTAAATGGCCATCGAGTCGAGCGAGATGATCTCGGCGCCGATCCGCCGGGCCAGCGCGATTCCCACGCCCGTCTTGCCGACGGCGGTGGCGCCTGTAAGGAACCAGCAATCGTGAAAGGTGTGGATCATCGATTTCCGCGACCGGCGGTCGCGGCTTTATGGTCGTGGCTTCGCTTGCGGCTTCGCGCCCGGACACTTAAACTGACCAGACTATTGTTCACCCTATGGCATCCGTTGGAAAGGCGTTCGCACTATGAGCTCCGCACCGCAGCCGCTGGATAAATTGGAACGGACGATCGAGGATCGCGCCGGCAACCCCAACGAGAAATCGTACACCAGCCAATTGCTGGCCGGCGGCGTCGAGCGGATCGGGGCCAAGATCGTCGAGGAAGCGGCCGAGGTCGTGGAGGCCGCCGCCGAGCCGGGCAAGGCCGGCCGCGAGCATTTCCTCCGCGAGACGGGCGACCTGGTGTATCACCTGTTGGTGCTGATGCGACACAAGAACTGCACGCTCGCCGACCTGGAAGCCGAACTTGCCCGCCGCTTTGGCGTCTCTGGCTTAGAGGAAAAAGCATCGCGGAAGAAGTAAGGCTCTCGGCCGCCGGCTCTCGGCTGTCGGCCAGAAGCCGTACCCGTACAACCAATCGTGGCGACAGGCCGTTTCGCCGACAGCCGACAGCCGATAGCCGATAGCTAGTTCCATGTCCGAAAATCTTCGCATTGGCATTCCGAGCAAGGGCCGCCTGGCCGAGGCCGCGGCCGAGCTGCTCGTCGAAGCCGGCCTGAAATTCCGCCGGCAGGAACGCAGCCTGTTTGCCCGCGTCCGCGACATGCCGATCGACGTCACGTTCCTGCGGACCGACGACATCCCCGTGCTCTGCGCCGAGGGCGCGATCGACATGGGCATCACCGGCGGCGATCTCATCGACGAAACCGGCGTCCACGTGACCAGCCGGCTGGCACTCGGCCTGGGCACCTGGCGGATCGCCATCTGCGTGCCCGAGGACAGCAAGCTCCGCCAGCCGAGCGATTTGCGCGACGCCCGCATCGCGACCAGTTTCCCCCACGTCACCACGAAGTATCTCGAACGGCACAAAGTGCAGGCCCATATCGTCGAGCTTACCGGCTCGGTCGAGGTGATGATCGCGTTGGGCGTGGCGGACGCCATCGTGGACCTGGTCGAGACGGGCAGCACGCTGGCCGCCAACAGGCTCACCATTCTCGACGAGCTGGGCCGCTACGAAGCGACGCTCGTGCAGAACCCGGCCACGAGCCAAGCCCAAATGGCCGACCGGGTCGTCCGCCGCCTGGAAGGGGTCGTCATCGCCCGCAGCTACTCGCTGCTGGAATACAACGTGCCGGAGGCGAAGCTGGCCGAGGCGGAGAAGGTCACCCCCGGCTTCGAATCGCCCACCGTCAGCAAGCTGGAAGAGGCAGGCTGGTTCAGCGTCCGCGCGATGGTCAAGCGGAGCGAAGTGATCGAGATCATGGAACGCCTCGAAACCCTGGGTGCCACCGCGATCCTGGAGACCAGCATCAAGAACTGCCGCCTTTAGCAGCACCCACGCTAGCCCGCAGCGCAAGCAAGGGATCCGAAATTGGCATCTATACGCCGTGACTTGTCGCACCAATCACGTGCATGTCGTTCTTGCAGCCAATGTTCATCCGGAAACAGTGCGCGACCAATTAAAAGCTTGGTGCACACGCAAGCTCGAAGAGCTGCAAGGTCGTCGCAATCAACCAATTCGCCAGAAATGGTGGACTGAGCGCGGCAGTGAGCGGTATCTCGACGACGAGAATAGCGTGGAGAATGCGATTCGCTATGTTGTGGAGGCTCAGTGATTTGAAGGCGAGTTGCGCGGCGGGAAACCCTTTCCCTCGCTTGCGCTTCGGGCTAGGGTGGGTTGTCGCCGGCGGCCAGTCGTGGCGTGACGCCCATCTGCAGTGCCACGAGCAATAGGCCTTCGGGGCGGCGGACGGGCAGCTTGCGGCGCGTGGCGGCGATGCGGGAACTGGCGGACCACGAATGGCCCCCGTCGCGAATCTGCCGCTGGCTGGACGAGGCCGATCCGCGCCAGCTTTGCGGCGTGCTGCTGGCAACGCTCGAGCGCTGGCACGAGCTGCGCCAGCCGTGAGATCCAACGCTAGTATGCTGCGGCAGCAAACGCGCCGCACTGTGCTTGCCGCCACGGCGCGTTCTTGCTAGCCTTCGCGTCTCTTCTGCGCACTCTTCACCATCTAGCACTCGGTGCTGCCTGGCGTGAACCGACTGGCCGATCAATTTGCGCTTGCGCTGGTGGCGGCCGCGTGCTTGCTGCTCGCTGGCTGCCCGAACGTCGAAAAGCGGATCCGCCCGTCGCACTTCCGCGACTGGGTGCCGGAGCAAGCGCTGCTGCCGCAGACCGAGCTGCGCGGTTCGCAGGTGACGATCCGCAACGTGCGCAACTGCCAATATTTTGCCAACGACGTGTACCTGGTCGATTACAACGACAAGTCGTTCGACTTGAACGCAGTGCGCAGCGTCGACTTCATCGTCGTGCCGTTCGCCGGCATGCCGGCGCTGGCGCACACGATGCTCAGCTTCAACATCATGGGCCCCGACGGCAAACCCGACTACCTGGCCGTCAGCGTCGAGACGCGCAAAGAAAAGGGCGAGAAGTACAACCCGGTGAAGGGCGCCGCCCGACAGTACGAGCTGATCTACGTGCTGGCGGACGAGCGGGACGTGATCCAGTTTCGCACGAACTTCAACGCGGAGGATGTGCACCTCTATCGCACCACGGCCACGCCCGAGGCGGCACGCGTGCTGCTGGTCGACGTGCTGGAGCGGGTGAACGAAATCGCCCGGCAGCCGGAGTTCTACGACACGCTCACCAACAACTGCACGACCAACATCGTGCGGCACATCAACCGCATCCGGCCCAACCGCCTCATGACGGCCGACCCCCGCCTGCTGCTCTCCGGCTACTCCGACGAGCTGGCCTTCGAGCAAGGCCTCATCGAGCGGCACGGCACGTTCCTTCAGACCAAGCAGCACGCCTACATCAACCCGCTGGCCCACCGCTACGCCGGCCGCGAGGATTTTTCCGAGCTGATACGGCGAAGGTAGGTGTAGGTCAGGCTGTGCCTGACATGAGCGAGCCGTCGGTCAGGCGAGGCTTGAGATAAACTTGAGATAAACCGGCGTCAGGCACAGCCTGACCTACCTCATTCGCCGATGATTTTCACCAGCACGCGCTTCCTGCGGCGGCCGTCGAACTCGCCGTAAAAGATCTGCTCCCAGGGGCCGAAATCGAGCTTGCTCTCCGTGACGGCGACCACCACCTCGCGCCCCATGATCTGCCGCTTGTGGTGCGCGTCGGCGTTGTCGTCCCCGGTGCGGTTGTGATGATACCGCTCCGGCGACGGGTCGAACGGCGCGAGCTCCTCCAGCCATTTCTTGTAATCCCGGTGAAGCCCCAGCTCGTCGTCGTTGACGAACACGCTGGCGGTGATGTGCATCGCATTCACGACGCACATCGACTTACACGTTTCATTTCGCGTTGAACGGTGAGCAACCACAAACAAGGTGATGCAATGCTATTCGCCGAGGTGATGTCAATAATCAATTGCAACACAGACGTGGTGCAAGGATTTCCAGGGGTGTTCGATAGCCGAGTCGTCTGCGGGGACGTTCGTTGATTAATTGTTCCACGCGGGCCACCTCGCGGTGGCTGACCTGCGTGAAATCG
>CAZHIV010000320.1:0-7187 GCA_964532675.1 uncultured Planctomycetaceae bacterium | reverse complement strand
ACAGTTTGAGCGGCAGCTTTTCGGCGTCGATGATCTGGCCGGCGTACAGGCCGCCGAGCGTGATCTCGGCCGTGGCGACGAGGTTGAGGTCGTGGTTCTCGACGCTGTAAATTTGCGTTTCCGGCCCGCGGGGCGTGAAGCCGATGCCCTTCAGCACGTCGCCGCGCGCGAGGTCGGGCGTCGTCAGCAACGTGAAGCCTTCGCGCACGAGCAGCTCCAGGGCGTATTGCTGGAGGGCGAGATCCAGCAGCACGGCTTCGTTCTTGAGGAAATAGAAGCCGTGCCCGGCGACGCGCGCCCCGCCTTCGAAATCCACCAGCCCGTGCTGCTCGCCCAGCTCGACGTGGTCGAGGACGGGAAAGCCGAGCGGGCGGACGTCGACGTCGCCGTGGCGGAGGTCCTTGCTGGCGTCCGGGCCGCCGACGGGCGCCTCGGGGTGCGAGAGGTTGGGGATCGCGTTGTGGATCGCGCTGGCCTCGGCCGAAAGCCGCTCGATCTCCGACTGCCGCGACTCCTTGAGCTCGCGCAATCGGCGGCCTTCGTCCTTGCGGGCCTCCCGCTCGGCATCGTCCTTGGCCTGGCCGATCGACTTGCTGACGAGGTTCGCCTGGCGGGACAGCTCCTCGACGTCGGCCTGCAGCTTGCGCCGCTGCGACTCGAGTTCCACAAACCGCCCGACGTCGACCTTCACGCCGCGGCGGTTGCAGTTCTCCTGAACGAGTTCGGCATTCTCAAGAATGAAACGCTTGTCGAGCATAGCAGTATGCGCTCTGCAGTTTTCGTGATTTTATTTCACCACAGAGACACAGAGTGCACAGAGAAGAAACGTACAGAACACTAATTGACGCTCATCAACACTAATGAAACACGATCGCGATGCCTGTATTAGTGAAGATTAGCGTCGATTAGTGTTAAGGTTCTCAACTGAATCGCCTTCTCTGTGCCCTCTGTGTCTCTGTGGTGAATTACTTCTTCGTGTTTGTGTGGGGTGTTGTTTTGGCGAGTTCTTGCCAAAGGTGGGCGCTGGCGCGGGTGCCGCGGTGGTAGTCGTCGAGGGAGAATTTTTCGTTGGGGCTGTGGGTGTTGTCGTCGTTCTGGCCCCAGCCCAACAGGAGCACGTCGGCACCGAGCTCGCGGGTGAACGTGGTGACGATGGGGATCGAGCCGCCTTCGCGGATGTAGACGGGCGCTCGGCCGAAGCCGGCTTCGACCGCCGCGGCGGCGGCTGCCATGTACGGGCTGTCGAGCGAAACCACCACGCCCGGCGCGCCGTGATGGTCGACCAGCTCCATCTGGATGCCGGGCGGCAAGCGGTCTTCGAGGAACTTCCGCAGCGACGCGGTGATCTTGCGCGGGTCCTGGTTCGGCACGAGGCGGAAGCTGAACTTCGCGCTCGCGCGGGCCGGGAGCACGGTCTTCGCGCCCTCGCCCTGGTAGCCGCTGGTAAGGCCGTTGATGTCGCACGTGGGGCGGGCCCAGCGTCGCTCGAGCGTCGTGTAGCCGGCCTCGCCCGAAACTCCGGTGACGCCGAGCTGCGACATGAACTCGCGATCGGTGAACGGCAGAGCAGCAAACTCTTCGCGCTCGCGGTCGGTGAGCGGGATGACGTCGTCGTAGAAGCCGGGCACCTGGATGCGGCCGTTGTCGTCGTGCAGAGCGGCCAGCAGGGCGACCAGCGCGTTCGCCGGGTTTGTTACGCCGCCGCCGAAAGTGCCGGAGTGCAGGTCTTGCCGCGGGCCGCGCAGGCGCAGCTCGAAGTAGGCGATGCCGCGCAGGCCGCAGGTGATGGCCGGCATGCCGGGGGCAAACTGGGCGCAGTCGCTGATGACGATGCAGTCGCAAGCCAGCTTGTCGCGATGAGTGGCGACGAACGGCTCGAGGTGCGCGCTGCCCACTTCCTCCTCGCCTTCGATGAGGAACTTCACCTGCACGGGCAGCTTGCCGGCCGTTTTCATCCAGGCTTGGGCGCCTTTGACGTGCGTGAGCATCTGGCCTTTGTCGTCCGTGGCGCCGCGGGCGTAGATGTTGCCGTCGCGCACGGTGGGCTCGAAGGGCGGGCTGGTCCATTCGTCGAGCGGCTCGGGCGGCTGCACGTCGTAGTGGCCGTACACGAGGGCAACCGGCTTGCCCGGCACCGGCGGCGACTCGGCGTAGACGAGCGGATGCCCGTCGGTCTCGATCAGCTCCGTCGCGAGGCCGAGCTCGTTGAACTGCCCGGCGACCCACTCGGCGGCGCGGCGCGTTTCGCCGCGCTGGCGCGAATCGGCGCTAACGCTGGCAATCCGCAGCAGCTCGGCCAGGTCGTTCTCGAACGACTGGCGATTCTTTTCGATGTACGCGGCGACGTCGTTCATAATGAAGCGTTGTGCGCGGGTCTCCTGACCCCGCACCGGTGGGACCGGAGGTCTCCCCGGCGACTGGGAGACCTTCGGTCGATAACTCGGCGGGGTCGGGAGACCCGCGCCGAACGCGTCTTCCAGGTGGGGCGGTTGGGCGTACAATATAATGTTCCGGAAGCGTTTTCACCGCAAGGTGAGAGGTTTGCATCATGGATCCAGTGCCCGATTTTGGGAATCCCGAGCCCGACGACGCCGGCTGGACGGCCACGCTGGTGCCCGAGAAAAAGCCGAAGGAGAAGCGGAAAAAGCGCCAGGTGCCGCGGTATCACGTTGTGCTCTGGGATAGCGACGACCATTCGTACGACTATGTCGAACGCATGCTGCGCGAGCTGTTCGGCCATACGGCGGACGAGTGCCACAAGTTGGCCGAGACGGTCGACAGCGAGGGCAAGGTGGTCGTGCTGACGACGACCAAGGAGCATGCCGAGCTGAAGCGCGATCAGATTCTTGCGTACGGCAAGGACGATTCATGTCGCAACTGCAAAGGATCGATGCACGCGACGATCGAATCGGCGGACTGAGTTTAGCGTCGGCGGCAACGCCGAATGGCAACGCGCTCGATATCAATTCGGCCTGGCGGCCGACGCTAACTAACGTATTGTATCACCCATGAAGCTTCGCACACTCACTCTCGGCTGCAAGGTGAACCAGTACGAGACGGAGTACGTGCGCGAAGGGCTGCTCGGCATTGGGTACCAGGACGCCGTGGGTGAGGAGGCGGCGGAGCTGTGCGTCGTCAATACGTGCACGGTGACGGCCGAGGGGGATGCGAAGAGCCGACAGGCGATTCGGCGGATGGCGCGCACCAACCCCGGCGCCAAGATCGTGGTGATGGGCTGCTACGCGACCCGCGCGCCGGCGGAGGTGGCGGCGCTGCCGGGCGTTTCGCAAGTGGTGACCGACAAGCGGGAGCTGCCCGACCTCTTGGGCCGCTTCGGCGTGACCGACGTGCCCACCGGGATCAGCGGCTTCGGCCGGCGGCATCGGGCCTACGTGAAGGTGCAGGACGGCTGCATGTTGCGGTGCAGCTTCTGCATCATCCCGCACGTGCGGCCGCACCTGGCGAGCCGGCCGGTGGAGCACATTCTGGATGAAGTTCGCCGATTGGTGGACCGCGGCTATCGCGAAGTAGTGCTCACGGGGATTCACCTGGGGCATTACGGCGTGGATTGGAACCGGCGCAATCTCCCTCTCCCTCCGGGAGAGGGTCCTAATCCGAAGGAGCGCTGGGTTCGGCTGTCGCACCTGGTGCGGCGAATCGCGGACTTGCCGGGCGACTTTCGCGTGCGGCTCTCGAGCATCGAGGCCACCGAAGTGACGCGCGAGCTGATCGAAGTGATGGCCGATCATCCGGAGAAAGTGGCGCCGCACCTGCACATCTCAATGCAAAGCGGCAGCGACGCCGTGCTGCGGCGGATGCGGCGGCGGTGGGGCGCGCGGCGGTTCGTCGACCGTTGCCGGCTGGAGCAGGATCGGCTCGACCGGCCAGCGATCACGACCGACATCATCGTCGGCTTTCCCGGCGAGACGGACGCCGATTTCCAGGCGACGATCGACGTGGCCCGGGCCGTCGGCTTCTCGAAGATACACATTTTCCCGTTCAGCCCGCGACGCGGCACGCCGGCGGCCGAGATGGCCGGGCAAGTGCCGAAGCACACGCAGCAGGAGCGTTCGCGGGAGTTGGCGGCGGTCGAGGCGGAGCTGCGCGAGGCGTATTATCGGCGGTTGATTGGGAGCCGATTGCGGGTGCTGATCGAGAGGAGGAGCGAGGAGACACCCAGAGGGTACCCGGCGAGGAGCTGGATTGGGACGGCGTGCCGTTATGCGACCGTGCAAGCGGATGGAGGCGACAACGATGAAGGGCGCTTTATCGACGTGACCGCCGCAGGCATAGATGGAGAACGAATCATCGCGGCGACCGATGTGCCGACCCAGGTCGTCACGGGCGACTCGCTGCGGCGAGCTGGCTCGGCTAGATAGTCCGGCCATCCTGGCCCGGGCGTTGCGCGACCGTGGTTTGCACCCGTTGTTCGGGCGATTCTCGATCGGTATAATCGGGCGTTTGTACGTTTAAACTGTCAAGTGGCTTACGTCAAAGTCGGAGGATGGAAAAGTGGCTATTCGTGTTGCGATTAATGGATTCGGCCGGATCGGCCGGCTGACGTTTCGGAATTTGCACGAGCGCAAGGGCGAGTTCGAGGTCGTGGCGATCAACGACCTGACGGACAACGAGATGCTCTCTACGCTGCTGAAGTACGACAGCACGCATCGCCGCTTCCCCGGCAAGGTCGAGCACGACAAGGAAAACCTCATCGTCGACGGGAAGAAGATCCGCGCGCTGGCAGTGCGGAACCCGGCAGAGCTGCCGTGGAAGGACATGAAGGTCGACGTGGTGGTGGAGAGCACGGGCGTGTTCACAGGCAAGGCCAAAGACGGCAAGCCGGGCTACGACACGCACATCGAGGCGGGCGCGAAGCGGGTGGTGCTCAGCGCGCCGGCCAAGGAAGCGCCCGATTTGACCTGCGTGCTCGGCGTGAACGACGACAAGCTGACGCCCCAGATGAAGACGATCAGCAACGCGAGCTGCACGACGAACTGCCTGGCGCCGGTGGCCAAAGTGTTGCATGAGACGTTCGGCATCGAAAAGGGCCTCATGACGACGGTGCACGCCTACACGAACGACCAGGTCGTGCAGGACTTCCCGCACAAGGACCCGTACCGGGCCCGCGCCGCGGCGCAGAACATTATTCCGACATCGACCGGCGCGGCGAAGGCGGTGGGCGAGGTGATCCCCGCGCTCCAAGGCAAGCTGACGGGCATCGCGCTGCGGGTGCCGGTCGCCACGGGGAGTGTGGTGGACCTGACGTGCCTGATGTCGCGCGACGTGACGAAGGAAGACGTGAACGCGGCGATGAAGAAGGCCGCCGACGGGCCGCTCAAGGGCATCCTTTGCTACACGGAGGACCCCATCGTGTCGACCGACATCATCGGCGACCCGCACAGCGCGATCTTCGCCGCCGACTTCACGCAGGTGCTGGCCGGCAACTTGTTGAAGGTCGTGAGCTGGTACGACAACGAGTGGGGCTACAGCGTGCGGACGGCCGACCTGGTGGCGAAGATCGGGAAGTTTAATTGATGGCGAGCCGCCGGGCTTGTCCCGGCGGGGCTGGCGGGTGGATACCAAGGGCCGGCGGGGGTGAACCCCGCCGCTCGCAACGGCGCCCGCAGCTCGCAACGGCGGGGGTGAACCTCGCTGGGACGCTGGGTCCAAAACTAAATCAGGTCGCCGGGGATGGCTTCGGAGAGGATCCAGCCGAGGCGTCCTAGCAGGCGGGCATAAAGCAGCAGGCAGCCGACGTACAGCGGCACCAGCGCCAGCGGCAGGTACTCGCTGTGCGGCACCACCGCGGCGGTCGCCCACACGCAAAGGGCGAGCAGGCAGGCCGACTGCGCGTAGAACAGCAGCATCGAGAAGGGCCGGCGGACCATCGCGCCGAGCACTTTCAGCTCGACGAGCTCCCAGGTGGAGTTGCCGGCCAACTGGGAGAGCAGCGTCACCGGGAAGCCGACGACCAGCGTGCCCCCGAAGAGGAGCCAGGCCTGCCAGGCCTCCTGGGCGACGAGCCGGGCCAGCATCCAGCCGGGGGCGGCGGTGAAGATAACGGCCACGCTCACGGGCAGCATCTCGCCGATCGAGGAGATGAAATTCATCGGCGGCCATTCCCTGATGCGATTGCTCCCAACCGCGCTCTGCGACACGATGGCGATCAAGATGTTCGACGCGGCGGCGATCCAGAGGATGGCGAAGATCGCCCCAATGATGGTCTCGGCCAACCCGCCGAACGCAGCCAGTGCCCCCATCGCGTCGCCTTGCCAGTTGGCCCAGGCGGGCACGCCGTCGAGGATCAGGCCGAACGCCACCAGCAGGAATAGGGAAAGCGCAATCCAACGCTCGCGGCAACCGGCGGAGAACGGGAACGACACGATGCCCGAGATCAGCGGCCAGCGCGGCAACACGGGCCGGCCGCGGGTGTCGAGCTCCATCGGCTTGCCGGTCCGCTTCGATTTTTCGAGGGCCTGGACGTAGGCGGCCTCCTGTTCTTCCTCGAACGCCATGCCGCGCTTGGTCACCGGTACCATGGCGGGCCTGTCGCCGGGAGCGGCGGCCGGGTCGATCACCGGCGCATCGGCGTGGCGAGCCAGGATCGAGGGCTTGGCAACGGGCTTCTTCGCCGCGGGGACGACGTGTTTTCGACCGCAGTCTGGGCAGGCGATCGTCTGGCCGACCTGGTTCTCGCCCGCATACATCAGCGTGTCGCAGCGACTGCAGCGAACGGCGATGTAGACGGGCTGGCGGGCGAGGAGCTGGGAGGGGAGCGGCTGCTCGTCGACTCCCCACAGCTCGTACTGCTCGCCCTCGAGCGCCGCGGGGATGTTTTTCGGCTTGGGCTTCGGCGGCCGGGGCACAACGGTGCCGGCGCCGCAATCGGGACACTTGAGCTTTTTGCCGACCTGGTCGAGCCGGCCGTAAAGTCGCGTGTCGCACACGCGGCACTCGACGCCGATGAGCTGGGGCGGATCGCTGGCCGGCGTGGGGTTGGTGGTCGACATGGCGTGCCTGGACTCTCGAAGCGAGTGGAGTGCAACTTCAGTATACCGCTTGGGCTCCCGCACGGTCTGTAGGGAACGGGCTCCGTCCCGTTCCGTGCGCCAGCGGTCCGCGCCAAATCGAGCGCACGGACCGCGGCGGAGGGCGTTCCCAATACCTCGGAACGCCACGGAGGGCGT
>CAZHIV010000319.1:0-5535 GCA_964532675.1 uncultured Planctomycetaceae bacterium | reverse complement strand
TCATCGACAACCGTCATGTGGCTGCCGGGGTAGCGGAAGACCGGATTAGCATCGAGCTGAAGGACGAGCCCTTCTGGCCGGCAGTCGATCGAATCCTCGACCAGGCGACGCTCGGCATTTACGCGTACGGCGGCGCGGATGCGCTGTCGATCGTGCCACGAGCGCCGGAGGATGCGCCGCGGTTCGGCGCCGCGACTTACAGCGGGCCGTTTCGCGTCTCGTTGCTGGAAATCCAGGCCCAGCGGAACCTGCGTCAACCGGCACGCGACTCGCTCAAGCTGCAATTGGAGGTCGCGTGGGAGCCGCGACTGCGGCCCATCGCGGTGTCGCAGCCGGTGGCCGACGTGGCGGCCGCGACCGATTCCGGCGAACCGCTCGTGGTGAAGCAGCCCGAGGCGGTGCTCGACGTGGAGGTGCCCGGCGGCACCCAGGCGGCGGAGATCGTGCTGCCCTTCGCGCTGCCGCCGCGCGAGGCGAGGCAAATCACGGTGCTCCGCGGCAAGCTGCTGGCGCTGGTGCCCGGCCGGCAGGTGAAGTTTCGCTTCGATGAGCTGGCGAAAGCGGCCGGCCAAACCCAGCGCCGCGGCGGCGTACAGGTTACCGTCGATGCTGTTCGCAAGAACAACGCCATCTGGGAAGTTCACATGCGGCTGGCGCTCGACGAAGCCAACGGCGCGCTCCAATCGCACCGCGGCTGGGTGTTCCAGAACCTGTCGTACCTGGTGGGCGTGGACGGCGAGCCGATCGACAACGCCGGCTTCGAAACGACGCGCCAGATGCCTAGCGAGGTCGGCCTCGCTTACTTCTTCGATTTGCCCGAAGAGATCGAAGGCCTGTCGTGGGTGTACGAATCGCCCGCGGCGATTGTCGAGCTACCGGTTGAATACGAGCTGAAAGACATCGCACTGCCGTAGCCGGCGAACCGAACGACCGATCAGCCAGAGGCGACTTGTTTCTGGCGGCGATCAAGCAATCGGCGCGCGGCCGCAAGAGCCTCTTCGTCTTCCAAATCCCAGACTGCGCCTGCCTGGGTGCGTCCGGCCGACATCGCCAAATTGGCCAGCATTTGGCCCAGCCGCCATTCCGGGTGCAATTCGCTCAATTCGGCAATCGCGCTTAACAACTCAGCTCGCCTGGATTCGCGTTTCATAGCAATATAATTTATCACTCGCTCTGTTGCCGATCTACAGCGCAAGTTGAGAGGCCGGTGACTTTACCGCATTGCAAGGTGGAAAAGCTTCAATGTGCCGTGCAGGAGCGACCGCTTTTTACGCCGAAGGCGTTCCACTCCAAAGCCCAGAGTCGCCGCGCTAGCGGTGCACTCTGGGAAACGGGTCCCGCCGAAGCGCCATACCCTGAAAGGGTTTAACACGGAATCGAAACGAGTTTAGCGCTTTCAGCGTAAGCGCGCGTGTGGGTGTATCGTCTACCCCAGAGTGCGCCGTTATCGCGGCGACTCTGGGCTGTGGAGTTAAACCGCTTCGCGGTAGCGGACCGGCTGCCAAACGCCCTTAATCTATATCTCACCCTGCGCTGTGGCATCAGCTACGTGGGAAGTTCCTATGCGGCGAGCAACTATTCCGCATCGTCGTCGTCTCTTCCCTGGCCGTTGGATTTGAAGCTGTCCAGCCGCTTTTGGAGGAACTTTTCGACTGGTTGCAGGACGGCGAGAATGAATACGGAGACTACGGCGGCGGCCACGGCTAAATCGTATTCGCCGAGTCCTGCGACGACGCCTAGCGCCGCGGCCAGCCAGATGGAGGCGGCCGTGGTGAGGCCTTTGATCTCCTGCTTGTCGCCGAGCTTCAGGATGGTTCCGGCGCCCAGAAAGCCGATGCCCGCCGCAACGCCTTGGATGACGCGCGTCGTGTCGAAGATCTGATCCTTGGCAACCATCAGGCCGGCGATAATGAAGAGGGCCGCGCCGACCGAAACCATCATGTGTGTCCGCAGACCGGCCCAGTGCCCCTTCCATTCCCGCTCCATGCCAAGCACTCCGCCCAGCACGGCGGCGGCGCTCAGGCGAGCAATGTCGTCCCAGAAAACGGGCCAGTCCCACGGATTCATAGACTCCACTCTCCACTCACGAACCTAACGAATGATTCTCTCGCAAAGGCGCGAAGAGCAAACATGCTCAGCCTTGGCGCCTTAGCGCCTTGGCGTGAGGCATTCTACCCGATAGCGGAGATATTCAACCCACGAGCTCGTGGATCACTTCGCCGCCGTCGACGAGCTTGATGGGGCGGCCGATGCGGCTCATGTTTTCGTGATCGGCGTCGATTCCGAGCGTGGTGTAGATGGTGCGGAAGAGGTCGGGCACCGTGACGGGGCGGTCGGTCACTTCGGCGCCGCCAGCGTCGGTTTGGCCGATCACCTGCCCGCCGCGCACGCCGCCGCCGGCCAGCACGGCGTTGAAGGCCCGCGGATAATGGTCGCGGCCGGCCCGGGCGTTGATCCGCGGCGTGCGGCCGAATTCGCCCATCCAGACCACGAGCGTCCGCTCCAGCATGCCGCGGCTGCGCAGGTCGGCGACGAGCTGGGCCATGGGCCGGTCGATCATCGCGTTTCGCTGGGCGGTGCGAGTGAAGTTGTCGTCGTGCGTGTCCCAGCCTTCGAGATTCACCTCGACGAAAGTGACGCCCTCTTCCACGAGCCGGCGAGCGAGCAGGCAGCCGGCGCCGAACTGCGTGCGACCGTAGGCATCGCGCATGTTCTCCGGCTCGCGCGACAAATCGAAGGCCTCCATCCGCGAGCTGAGGATCATGTCGGACGACTTGCGGATCAGTTTGCGATGGTCGGCGACGAGGTCGGACCCTTCAACGGCGCCGAAGTCGGATTGCAGTCGGTCGAGCATTTCGAGCCGGCGGGCGTAGCGGGCGTCGCGCGTGGGCGGCCGTGTGTTTTCGGGCTGGCGTTCCGGGTTCTGCAGCACGAAGGGGTTGTAGTCGACACCCAAAAAGCCGCCCCCGCCCGCGTCGTTGCGCCGGCCGCCGATACGCACGAAGCTCGGCAGGTCGAACGCCGCGTCGCCGATCTGGTGGGCCACGTTCGAGCAGAGCGTGGGAAACTTCACGCCGCCCATCGGCAGGTAGCCGTGGTGGAGCAGAAAGCTGGCCCGCGGGTGGCTGCCTTCTTTGCTCGTCATCGAGCGGATGATGGCCAGCTCGTCCATGATGCGGGCCACGTTGGGCAGCGTGTCGGCGATCTGGATGTCGGGCACGCTGGTGGGAATCGCCTTCGTTTCGCCGCCGTTGGCGTGATCGGGCTTGGGGCTGAACGTTTCGAACTGGCTCGGCCCGCCGCCCATCCACAACAGGATGCAGGCCATGCCGCGCTGCCGCAGCGCGGTGGCCGACAGGCTGATGGCATCGGTCCAGCTCACGAGCCCGGCCGCCGCCCCGCCGGCCGCGGCCATGCGCAAAAAGTCGCGCCGGTGGACGACGCAGTCGCAGTTCGTGCGCGCGTGGATGTGATGTTCGAGCTTCACCGTCATCTTTACGATTCCTTGATTATCTCGGAAGGATTTACCACAGAGACACAGAGGGCACAGAGAAGACTGGAGGATCGATTAGACAGGGAAAGGAAGTCGCATGAATCGCTCATACTCCGACCGCTCATTCTTAATCTTTCATCCTATTCCTATCTCTGTGTTCTCTGTGTCTCTGTGGTGAATCGTTCTTATCTTCGATGCGAAAACTCGGATGAATTGAGCAGGGCCCAAAACAGGTCCTCGAATACGGCCGTGCGGTTTCTGGTTGTCTGGCAGAATTCGAGTGCGGTGGCCAATTCATCGGCCGTCGGCTGGCGCGAGAGCGTGCGAAGGTAGAGCTCCTCGATGAGCGGCTCGTCCTGGTCGATCTCCTCGAGCAGCCGGCCGAGGATGGCTGCGTCGCCGGCCCGCACGGCCTGGTTGATGCGCGGGCCGTTCATCATGGCCAGCGCCTGCGGGATCGAGCTGGTGACCGTTTCGCGCGGATCGCTGGGGTCGTAGCCGAAGGCGACTTCGAAAGCGGTGCGTACCGAGGGAGCGCGGCCGTAGCCGGCCAGCATGGCACGGCGGCCGCGGCCGTTGTACGGCTCGTCGGGCTCCGCCACGTCGATCGCCGTGAGCAGGGCGTTGAACAGCTGGTCGCTGCGGAGCGGCTGGGCGACGTTCGCGGTGAACGGCGTGCCATCGATATCGCGCCGCGGCCGGCTTTCGCGCTGGTACGCCTGAGTGGCACAGATCACGCGAAATAGCCACTTCACGTCGTATCCGCTCTCGGCAAAGCTGCGGCTCAAGTACTCCACTGTTTTGGGCGCCGAAGGCGTGCGGTCGGGGCCGATGTCGTCGATTGGCTCGTAAAAGCCCTCGCCGACCAGCTCGGACCACAGCCGGTTCACCAGCGCGGTGGCGAACCAAGGGTTGCCGGTGATCCACTCGGCGATGGTGCCGCGCCGCTGGGCGTCGCGCGCGCCGAATTCCAGGTCGGCCGCGGTGAGGAAGAACTTCGGCTGCATCCGCGTGCCCGGGGCGGCGGGGTCGTCGAGATCCGGCATGTAGTGCTCGGCCTCGCCGCGCCGGCCGTTTGCATTCGCGTTCGGCCGCCGCCGGCGTTCGGGCCGGTCGTCGGCGATTACTTCCAGCGAGCGCCGCGTGGGCGAGAGGACCGGCCGCACTGCCACGCGGGGAAAGAACGCCGCCAGCTCGTGGAACTGCTCGCGCTTCCACCGGTCGTACGGATGGTCGTGGCATTGGCAGCATTGGATCTGGACGCCAAGGAAGATTCGCGACACCTCGGCGGTGGTTTCCTCGGTGCGGCCGTCCTGGGCGATGAGAATGGCCGTCGCGCCGTTTTCCTTCGCGTCGCCGGTGGCCGTGATGAACTCGGCGGCGATCTCGTTCCACGGGCGGTTGTCGTTCAGCTCTTCGGTAAGGTCGGCCACCAGCGAGTTAGCGACGACCGCCGCGCGGTCCTCCAAGCGGCGGTAAAGGATGACGTCGCGCCAGTAGCGGGCCCAGCTCTGGCCGTACTGCGGATCGGCCAGCAGCTTGCGCACCATCCGCTCTCGCTTGTCCTTCGCCGGATCGAGCAGGAAGGCCGTGACGTGCTCGGGCGAAGGAATGTCGCCGACGATATCGAGCCACACGCGGCGCAAGAAGATGGCGTCATCGATCGTGGGGGCAAGCTCCGTGTCTGTCGTGAAGACTTCCTCGGCGAGCAGCCGGTCGACCTGCCGGGCCGTTTGCCGGGCCGTTTGCCGGGCGCCAGGCTCGGCGAGTGCCGCCGGGGCTGGCGTGCATGCGACCAGAACTCCCATGGCGATATAGAGAGAATAGTGGCCCGGTCGCACGTTCATCCTCGCGTCCCTCAAATTTGCTACAATGCGCGTGTCGGTTGTCGCCCCCCGCCAGCCCGGGCTGGGGCATATTGTAGCTAAACCCCGACCGGCGCAGATGGTTCCGCGCCGTGGAATCCGCAAATCGACATAATTGCCGGGATTAAGAGCGTTCTAACAAAACGTCCACCGAAAGGGGGACAGGCACAATTTGCT
>CAZHIV010000318.1:0-14588 GCA_964532675.1 uncultured Planctomycetaceae bacterium | reverse complement strand
TGGGGCCGCATCAACTCCGGCCCCAGCGCGCAATTCATGCCGACCGAGAGCATCGGGAAGTGGGCGACCGCGTTCCAGAAGGCCTCGACCTCCTGGCCGGAGACGAATGTCGCCCCGCCTTTGTCGAACGTGCCGGAAACCATCACCGGCACGCGCACGCCGCGGTCGTCGAAGTAGCGGGCGATCGCGAACAGGCAGGCTTTCAAGTTCAGCGTATCGATGACCGTCTCGGGCATCAAAATGTCGACGCCCGCTTCGACGAGCGCGGCCACCTGCTGGTAGTAGGACTCGGCCATCTGGTCGAACGTCACGCCGCGATGGGCTGCGTCTTCCACTTTGGTGCTGATGGCCGTTTGCTTCGTGGTGGGCCCGATCGAGCCGGCGACAAACCGCGGCCGGCCCGGCGTATTCTCAGCGAACTCCTCGCAGGCCCGCCGCGCGCAGGCCACCGCCGCCGCGTTGATCTCGCGCACCAGCTCGGCCGGCAACTCGAATTCCTGCATGCCGATCGGGCTCGCGCCGAACGTGTTGGTCTCCACGATATCGGCCCCGGCGGCCAGGTAGCGGCGGTGGATGTCGGTCACCTCGTCCGGATGCGTGAGGCAAAGGATATCGGCGAAGTTCTTGAGGTCCTTGTGATGGCCGGCAAACCGCTCGCCGCATACGCCGCGCTCATCCAGGCCGAGCGCCTGGACCTGGGTACCCATCGCGCCGTCGAGCAGCAGAATCCGCTCCGCCAGCAGCGATTCGAGGAGGTCGGTTTTGTCAACGGCTGAGGACGCACTCATAGCATGGTCGGCTGATACTTCACCACGGAGGACACGGAGATCACAGAGAAGTCTGCCAGGGAGGAGTATACAGCGAATCCTTGCCTCGCTGGTGAAGACATGACGGGCGGAAATTGGTTCAGAGCGCCGCGGAATACGTGTCCAAAGCTTTGTGGACGGTTATAGTCCATCATAGCGCGAAGCGGGCGCGATGACAACGCGACCGAGCGCTAGGCAGCGGCGCGCAGCGGCACCGCCGCGGCGGGCGCGCCGTGGAGCGGGATGATCTCGCCGAGGGCCGCTTTGACGACCTCGTTCGGCTGGTCGACGAGCTCTTCGAGGCGGCGCATGTCGGCGATCACTTGCAGCAGATTGCGGCGGGCCGAGGCGGCCACCATGATCTTCGGGTGAGGCGTGCGCTGATGGGTTTCGGCCGAATCGTAGAGCTCTTCGAACAGCTTCTCGCCGGGCCGCAGGCCGGTGATTTGCACCTCGATGTCCTCGCCGACGCGCAAGCCAGATAGGCGGATCAGGTCGTGCGCCAGGTCGAGGATGCGGACCGGCTCGCCCATATCGAGCACGAAGATTTCGCCGCCCTGGCCCAGGGCGCCGGCCTGGATGACGAGTTGGGCCGCTTCGGGAATGAGCATGAAGTAGCGAATCATGTTGGGATGGGTCACGGTGACCGGCCCGCCGCGGGCGATCTGCTTGCGGAAGATGGGCACCACGCTGCCCGAGGAATCGAGCACGTTGCCGAACCGCACCGTGACGAAGCGACAGGCCGAGCCCGCCGAGCGGGCCTGCACGTACTGCTCCGCCAGACGCTTGCACGAACCCATGGTGCTCGTGGGATTGACGGCTTTATCCGTGGAGATCATCACCAGCGCCCGCGCGTCGAAGTCATCCGCCAGGTCGACGAGGTTCCGCGTGGCCAGCACGATATTCTTCACCGCCTCACCGCTGTGCGATTCCATAAGGGGCACGTGCTTGTAGGCGGCCGCGTGGAAGATGATTTCCGGCCGGGTTTCGGCGAACAGCGCCTCCAGCCGTCCGCGGTCGGTCAGATCGGCCAGGCGCACATCGAGCACAGTCGAACTCGAATTGCCGATTTCAAACTTCGGATTGCCGGCCTCGTTGCCGCCACCGGCGATGCGCAATCCGCAACTCGCCAGTTCCTGCAGCTCGCGTTCGATGTAGAACTGCCCGGTCTCGGCCCGGTCGACGAGCACAATCCTCGCGGGGCCGAGTTTCAAGAGCTGCCGGCAGATTTCCGAGCCGATGCTGCCCGCGCTGCCGGTCACCATGACGACGCGCCCGGCGAGCCAGTCGCGGAGTCCGTCCAAATCGAGCTGAACCGATTCGCGGCACAGCAGGTCCTCGATCGCGACTTTGCGTGGCCGCACGGCCACGCGGCCGGCAAGGAGCTGTTCGTAACTGGGCAGCACGGTAACGCGAAAGCCGTGCGCATCGGCATCTTCCATCAGCCGGCGGACCTGCTTGCCGGGCAACTCGCCGGAGGTGATCAACACCTCCTCCACGCCGTAACGCTCGGCGAGCTGCGGCAAGTCGGCGCAGGTGCCGAGGACGGGCACGCCGCCGATGCGGCGCGCCTGCAGCTCTTTGCGGTCGTCGACAAAACCAAGCACGCGATTGGTCAAAGCCGGATTGTAGCGTATGGCGCGGAGCAGGGCTTCGCCCGAGTCGCTGGCGCCGACGATGAACGAAGGCGTCCCGGAACTTGGGCTCAGGGCCTGCCACGCGCCGTGGCGCAAGATTCGAGGCAACGCTCGAACCGCGCCTAGCGCGAGTAATGTGGCGCCCCAATCAATAAGAATGATGCTGCGCGGAATAGTGACGCGCGGAAGGCACATGGCGTCGACGAGCGTCACGCCGAGCGAGCCAAAGGTGACCGCCTGGCTGATGATCAACAGGTCGTGAAAGCCGACGAACCTCGTCCATCCTTGATGGAGCCGGAACCACTGAAACGTCGTCCATTTGACCAACACCAGCCACAGCACGGTGGCGAAAAACACATCTATATACCGCGGGTCGGGTTGGCCCGCAAAGCGTAGCAGAAAGGCGGCGTAATATGTCCCGGCGAGGAGCGGAAAAAATACCGCCGCGCTCATCAGGCTCTGATAGATCACGCGCTTTTGCGAGTTGGTTAGCATGGCGATTCCGACCGTTTGATTCCAACAGTTTAGCGGTGTCCGTGGGCGGGCTGGCTGCCCGGGCGAAGCGCCGATTTGAACGATACGCTCTGAGCGTGCCGCTCCTTCGTGATCTTCACGAGTGCGTTGCTCAGCGCCTTATCGGCGGGGCGCCGGGCAAGACACCAACGGAGGTGCGCCTCGGCCTCCGCAAAGCGGTCGGCGGACTGCAGCGCCTTGGCGAGCGCGTTGCGAACGGAGTAAAGCGTTGGGTCGCAGGCGTAAGCGCGTTCCAGGCAAGCGAGGGCTTCCTCCGGCTGGTCCATTTCGACATGCAAGCTGGCTTGCCGCCACCAGATTTGCGCCGCATAGCGGCCACGCTGCCCTTTTGCTTCCCGAGCCGACAATTCCTTCGTGTAGGCAAGCACGGCTTCCAAGTCTTGCGGCTGGCCGAATTCGCGATAGCGCGACCAGATTTGGCGGAGCGTACGCCAATCGGGCTTGAACGCGGAGACGAACAACGGAGCGGGCATTCTGCCGGCTAGCCAGTAGACGATCCGCAACTGATGTGGTCCCGTATCGCCGAAACAGGCGCTCCACTGATCGATGGCCTGCTCGATTTCGCCCCGTCGCCAGGCCTGCTCGCCCACGGCGTATCGCACGCCGGCATCGTAGGGCCGCACGCGCAAGGCTTGGTCTACGTACGATCGAGCGGCGCCGGCATCCGGGCCGTCGAGAAAGCATAGATCGGCCAAACAAACATAGGCGTCGCCCTGCAGCGGACAGAGCGTCAGGGCCTGGCGTGCCTCGGCCGCGGCAAGCCGCAGCCAACCGAGGTTCTCGCCGAACGCGCGCTCCAGCCAGGCGAGATAGTCGTCAGCCGACGCGAAATGAGAGCTTGTGGCGGCGTCGTGAAGTTGGGCCAAACCCATCGCATTATCGGCATGCTGTTGCGACCATTCGAACTTGAGCATGTATTTGGACGCCAACCGCAAATGAGCCCGCGCGAAGTTGGGGTCCCAGTCGATTACGTCTTCCAAATGACGGATCATCGTGTCATTAAGACGCTCATGGTCGGCAAAGGTCGGCGCGCGCGCGTCGGCGATGAGCTGGTCCATTTCTGTGTGCGCGAGCTTGCTGTCGGCCACTGAGGCACGCAGATAGCGACCCCAATGGATGGCGGCCATCGCAGGGCCGACATAAACGTGTACCGACCAACCTCCGATCATCACAGCCGCCGCAGTGAGCTCCAGCCAGCGGCCTCTCGGCAGCATGCGGATACCAGGCTGCGGCGACTCGGACGGTTTGACCAACTGCGATAAGCGCAGCAGGCAGCCGCCCAATACGATGGTGATGCTCATGCAGGCTGGGATATACCACACGAAGTCGACCACGGAATGAGCCAGACTTGCGGCCAACCCGGCCGCGGCAGCGCCAAATAATCGAATTTCATCCGGCTCTCGCCCATGGCGCAGACACGTAGCACACCAGCCTCCGCAAACCGCGATGAGGGCGGCCAGCAGAACGACGCCGCCGATCCCCGTTTCGCTTGCCACCTGCAGGTAGCCGTTTTCGGCGTGAGTATACGTCTTCTCATAAGAGTCGGGTAAGTATATAGGATAAACCTCGCTATGACTTCCCGCGCCAGCCCCGACCCACCAGTGATCGTTGAAGGCAGCAATGTTGGCCGTCCACAACTGGCGGCGGATTCCGCTTTCGTCCAGCTCGTCGATCGAGCCCTCAGCAAAGTCGCCAAGGCGTTGCGCTACGTTGTCGTAGCCATGCAGCGATAACAGTGCGACTACGACGACAGCGAGCGCTGCCAAGCCAAAAACAAAGCGGCTGTCGACGAGTCCACGGTACAAATAGATTGCCGTAAGTACGGATGCCGCCACCAGGAGAGCCACGGCGCCGCCGCGGGAACCCGAGCACACAATGGCGAAGGACACTGGCGCCAGGCTGGCGGCGATCGCGCGCAATTTCCAATTAGTACTGCGACAACTGGGCGCTTGGAGCGACCGTTGACGCAATGCCAGCGTCCAGGCAATGAGCGGACCGACGCCAAGCACCAGGAAGTTGGCAAAATGATTCCGATTGACGAACGCACCACTAAGGCTGATCGCCCGCCGATGCGGATGGTGGTAAAACCAGAAGAAGCGGCCGTCGGAGGTAAAGTAGTGCAAGAGACCGAATGTGGCCATGAGGGTGGCTGAGATCGCGACCCACATTATGAACCGTTGGATGTCGTCCGTACTTTGGATACGCCCGATCACCACGCCGAACAACAGACCGTAGCTAAGCAGCATGGCGAGCGATTTCGTCGTTTCGTGCGGCATGAAAGACAATGTTTGCCACGTTCCGAAGCCTGTTGCCTGCTGCCCTCCGGCGTTCCATAACGGCAAAAGTTCCGCCGTCTTTGGCGAAAGACTGGCGATCCATTCCGACGGCAGCGGAACGATCTGCAGCACCAAGAGCGCCGCGGCAAGTACGATAAAGAGGTGCACGATGGTTCCTGGCCAGCGTGCGGCCGGCAATATCGCTTGGCGCGCGAACCACGCGGCGGCCGTGACGGCGATGAGCAGCACCAGCATCAGGCGTCCCATGTCGTGTCGCCCGCCGAAGACGAACGGCGACACGCAGATTACGCCCGCCAGCCCCGCATCCACGATGTGCAGCAAGTAGTCGGCGACGCCGTTATTGCAATTGGTGGCACGATAGCCGCGAACGTCGACACGCTTGAAGGCGGACTGTTCCATTGCGTTTGCGTTCACTGCCGCGATGGTAGGCCGGGATTGAGGCATCGTTGACCTAGCCGATCGTGTGTGAGTTATGCCGCTTTCCGCCATGGCACGGTTTCCGGCGGACTCGAATCAACGGCGGGCGCCTCCCCTGCAGTATCGTGACCGTAGCCGTACCCGTACTCGTAGCCATATCCGTAGCCATAACCGCGTCCGAACTCCTGCGATAACCCGTTGGCGACGACACCTAGAACGGTGGTGCCGGTGGCTGTGAAGCTATGGCAAGCCCTCGCTACCAGCCGACGATGGTTTTTCTGAGGCTGCACGACAAGCAGCGCCCCGTCCACGAGTCGGCCAACAATTTGCGCGTCGCTGACGGCTAGCACGGGCGGACAATCGACCAAGACTTGATCGTAGGTAGCCTCGGCCCAGGCCAGCAGTTCGACGAATCTCTGGTCGCCCAGCAACTCAGCCGCGTTGGGGCGGCGTAGACCTGCAGGCAGTACGTCCAGCCCGGGCTGATCCGTGCTGTGCACGAACTCGGCCACAATCGCTGCCGGCTCGTCGCGCCCGTACACCAGGTCGGCAACGCCCGGTTGTCCCTTTAAGCCCATAAGAGCAGTCATTCCCGGCTTGCGCAAGTCGGCATCGATGACGAGCGTTCTCTTTCCGGCTTGCGCGAATGAGACGGCCAGGTTGGCGGCGACGGTCGTTTTTCCGTCGCTCGGCTCCGCACTGGAAACCGCGATCCGCTCCGCGGGAGCAGTGCCCAACGTCAACGCGGTGCGCAGGGTTCGAAACGCTTCGGTCTCAACCGCGTTGGGAGATACAAAAGTATGGACTGTTGCCAGACCGGTCCCGTCGAGGGGGTTCATTCGCCGGACCATCGACAGCACGGGCACGCTTAACTGCGCAGCCATTTGTTCTGGCGAGGAGAAGCGGTCGTCGAGGACGTCCTGAACGTAGGCAACCACGCCGCCCATCAACAATCCGCCCATCAACGAAAGCAGGCCCACCAGTCGCAATTTGGGCGAGTCGGCGATTTCGTCCGGCAACGGCTCTTGAACGACGGTGGCCTGGATCGGGGCCTGCAATTGGTGGATGTCTACGGTGGCGACTTTGCTGATGAGGCTATCGTACTCTGCCTCCAGTCTGGCGACCTCGCGCTCCACATCTTGCATCCTCTGCACGTCGTCGGTTTGCGCGCGAGCCCGGTCGCGTTCGGCATCGAAGGCGATTTGCAATCGATTCTCTTCTTGTCGGGCTTGAGCGACGGATTGCCGGAGCATTCGTTCGAGAAGGGGCCCGAAGTCCCCGCCGCCGAATGAGGCGAATCGCTCCGTAGTATGAGCGCGATAATTCGTGAGGTACAGTTCCAGCGAACGTACTTGTTCGTTCAGGGCGACGACTTTGGGATGCGAGGGGCCGTAATAGGGCGCCGTGCGCTGCAGCTCAGCGCGCGCCTCAATTAGCTTTTGCTCTTGAGCCTTGACGAGCGAAAGGTCCTGCGGCGTAAGGCCCAGCGCGGAGATCATCATTTGCCGCCCGACGACCTCCTCGAGCCCGATGAGGTGCTGCTGCAAATCTTCGCCGTTTTGCATTGCCGCTTGGATGGCGTCGTGCGATGCTTCCAGTTTCAACCGCTTTTGCTGAGCATTCATCAGCGCTTCATTGAGCTTCAACACTCGCTGGATCGTCGGCTCGACGATCCCGGAATTCGGCTCGACCGCCAGGCTGCCGATGCGGTCGCGGCATGTGTGCAACTCATCTTTCTTGGCAGCCAGGCTCGCGGCGACCTGCCCGCTTTTCTGCGAAAGGACAAAGATGGCCTCGCTCGCGGATCCCTTGTGGGTGTGATCGACGAATTGAAGGTAGGACTGAATGACGGCGCTTACTACGGCGGCCGCCGCTTCGGGAGATCGCGATCGGTAGCTGACCTCGATGAAGTTTGCCTTGCGCACCGTTCGCGCGCTGAGGTTCCTGGCCAGGATCCGGGCCCACTCCGACGGCGCCGCGTTCTCGAGGTCGATTCGGTGTTCCGGCAGCAAATGCTCGATCGCCTGCTGGATGACGACCGGGCTGAGCACAAGCTCGCGGTGGGTCGCCATCGTACTATCCAGCGCCGGCTGGTCGGCCACGTCGGCCACCTGGTCCGAATTCCGGCGCACGATCAGTAGCTTCGCATTGGAATCGTAGTAGCGCGGAGCCAGAGCGAAGTAAATAGCGCCGAGAATCAGCGCGACGCATACCGACTGGACGATCGTCGTCCTTCGATCTCGAGCAATTTCCAGAAACCGAAACAGGCTGTGCACCAGCTCCGTCGACGCCGAGTCGAACAGGGCATCGGGCTGCATTGCGGAATCAGTGTTTTCGATTGACATAACCGTGAAACTATCGATCCGACCGGGCAAAGCTAACGTTGGCGGCGAGTGATGCCCCGCGGCGGTTGCTTCCTAACGTTGATCAAAATGCGGCAAGATTTCCACTTACGCCAAGCCCGACCCGGAGAAATTTGGATACCGTATCGACCGTCATGGTGGTCAGCGTCGATTCGACGCTGACCAGGTCGCCGGCTGCCAGCCTGATGTTTTCATCTCCGTCGCGCTTCGCGCGATTAATGCTGACCTTAATGACGGCCGGTTCAGGCATGTCCGGTAGTTGCCGAATAACGAAGACCTTGTCTGCCACGGGCGAGGAAATGCCGCCCGCCATCGCGATCGCATCCAGGACTCGGATATCGGTTCCCCGGGCGAGCTCAAACTGGTTTGGCTTGGTCACGAGGCCTGTAACGTGGACGACTGGCGTTTCCTCCGGCAATACCATGACAATATCACGATCCGACAACTTTCGGATTTTCGATCCGGACGAAACGGCTTGCGCAAGATCGATTTGCGATTTTCCCTTCGGCAATGACTCCAAGACGGTATCGCTCGCGGCACCGTGGTGAGACGTCAATGGCGACGGCGGCGCGAATGGAATTGTCGTCGGATTCGCCGGGTCCAGGTGCGCAGCGAGACGTACGTTGCTGGCGCTGCCGCCCGCGCTCGATTCATTCCGGGCAACCGTTAATGGCCCGCCGCGATGAAGAATCTCCAAGCGCGTGCTCGCCTCTTTGGTGAGTCCGCCGGCAGCGGCTAACGCATTGGCTAAGTCGCAGGAGCCACGCGGCAATTCGACGACTCCTGGCTTGGTCACCGCTCCCAGCACCGTGATTCGATTGACCGCCGGCTGCTTCACGGTAACCGTGACATAGGGTTGAAGATATACGCCCCGTTCCACGGCGGCTGCGGCGATTTGCTGTTCGGCGTCGACAGGCTCCAATCCGCCGATGGGCACACTTCCGATAAGCGGAACCATGACGATACCAGTTTCGCTGACTCGCGCCGGCACAGGCAACGGGCGTTCGTCGCCGCTGCCGCTGACGATCGTGACCTCGACGAGGTCTCCCGACCCGATTCGGGACGTACCGACGCCGTCGCCGACGATCTGCTCCAAATTGATTGCTGTGGACGTTGGAGCGGGTTGCGCGCGAAGCTCGGGCGGAAGATTGACCGCCGTATAATGCGTCGAACGGCAACCGGCTCCCGTGGCCACGAGTATCAACAGATAGGCCGTAGCGCTGCGACCGAGTGGGCGCAGGCGGCCATTGGCAGGATTCCTTCGGATTTTGGTTCTTCGTACTACCATACGGGGGCCGCATCGTCGGCGGCACAATTTCGCGGCGAGTGCCGGCGAATTGCTAAGGTTTCGCGATTCTCTCCCAGTGCGATAAGACTTCGACGGTTCCGTTTCCCGTGTCAAACTATCAATTGGGCTTGGCGGATGATGAGCGGGCGACAGGAAGCGCGGCCGTCATTGGCAATCGACGCGCAATTGCAAGGCGCGTGTTACGCGTTACACTCGGCGAGCGCTGTGCGAATCGGCGAAAGTCCTTTCAGCCGGTGCATTGATACAACATCGATAATCCGCGCCGGCATCGGCGTACGACGATGGTACGCGCGTAGACCCGGCAGCATTGGAGTATTAGCGGGCGGACGATACGGAATTTGCCGGCCAGCGTCGACAGGACTTTCTGCGGCCGATGCAGCTGCTAGCTGGTACGCAGCTAGGCCTCGAACAGTTGTGTTTCCTTTCGAGGCATGGTTGGCTGACAGGCAGACGAATTCACATTGACCTTCTCTTGGCAGCGTCTTTATGATCCGGCTCCTACGGTCCCATGTAAGAAATGTGTCGGTTCCAGGAGGCGTTTTCGGCTTCGGCCGCCAACGATTAGTGAACGAGCATGAATTTCGGCTTGATCGGCGCGGCTGGATATATCGCCCCGAAGCACATGCAGGCGATTCGCGACACCGGACATACCCTGGTCGCGGCGGTAGATCCGCACGATTGCGTCGGCCGCCTGGACAGCTTCTTCCCGGACGCTCGCTTCTTTACCGAAATCGAGCGGTTCGATCGCTATCTCGAAAAACGTCGGCGAGGTTTGGTCGAGGATAGAATCCACTATGTGAGCATCTGCTCCCCAAACTACCTGCACGACGCCCATGTTCGATTGGCGTTGAGGGTGAAATCGCACGCGATTTGCGAAAAGCCGCTGGTCATCTCGCCGTGGAACCTGAAGGCGCTTGAGGAGCTCGAAAACGAGCACGGTTGCCGCGTATACAATGTGCTTCAGCTTCGTCTTATTCCTTCATTATGCGAGCTGAAGAAAAAGCTCCAAGAAGCAACCCCGCGCGAGCGTGCCGACATCAGCTTGTGTTATATCACTCGCCGCGGCCGGTGGTACGACGTGTCCTGGAAGGGCTCTTTCGAAAAGTCCGGCGGCGTGGCCCTGAACATCGGAGTTCACTTCTTCGACCTGTTGCTTTGGCTGTTTGGGAATGTCGAGCACAGCAAGGTCCATTTGGCGCAGGCGCGCAAAATGGCGGGCGTTCTTCAGCTGGAGCGGGCCACCGTCCGTTGGTTTCTTTCCACGGACGCCGCCGACTTGCCGGATCATGTCTCTCAGCAGGGCGGATATGCCTATCGCTCCATGACGTACGACGGCCAGGAGATTGAATTCTCCGCCGGCTTTCAAGACCTTCACACGCGCGTCTATGAGCAAATCTTGGCCGGTAACGGAACCGGCACCCGCGAGGCACGACCGGCCATCGAGCTCGTGCACTCGATCAACCGCACTGAGCCCCAGATGACTCTGCACGACGCGCATCCAATGGTCGCGCGGGCCGCGACAATCGCCGTACCGTATGCGCGAAGGTCTGCTAGCATGGCCGCATAACCTTCGTATTGCCCTGCCGAAGCATGGTTACTATTCTGTGCCGTCCGCAATCAACTTGTAACTTAGGCATGGGATTTGGGCATGGATGGTCAGCCGGCGCCGTTCGTTCATCAATCGTCGTACGTCGATGAAGACGTCGAGATCGGCGACGGTACGTGCATCTGGCACTTCTGCCATATTCTGCCGGGCTCGAGGATTGGACGGTGCTGCCGCATCGGGCAAAACGTGGTGATCGGACCGCGGGTTGCTATCGGCAACAACGTCAAGATTCAGAATAACGTATCCGTCTACGAGGGCGTGACGCTCGAAGACGACGTCTTTTGTGGACCATCGATGGTCTTCACTAATATCGCCACGCCGCGATCTGCCTTTCCCCGAAACAAGAGCGAGGACAACCTACCGACGCTTGTAAGGCGAGGCGCCAGCATCGGAGCGAACGCCACGATCATCTGTGGGAATACCATCGGCCAGCATGCGATGGTGGGAGCGGGTGCCGTCGTTACGAAAGACGTCCCGCCCTATGCAATCGTCGTGGGCAACCCGGCGTGCCAGCGTGGCTGGGCCTGCGAATGCGGAGGCATCCTTTGCTTTCACCGCAATCGTGCCAAGTGTGACGAATGTGGCCGCCGCTATTTACAGTCCGGCGAATTCTCCATCGAGCCGGCGGCTGCGATGGTAGCCACCTCCGCCGCGTCATGATTGTTTGGACGTTGTTCCATGCGATTCCCGACATGTTTGGGAAAGTTGTCACCCGGAGCGGAAGCTGAAATGATCCCGCTTTGCGATCCCAAGCAGCAGTACCTTGAGTTGAAGAAGGAGCTCGACGCGGCAATGCTGGACGTCGCCGCTAGCGGGCACTATATCTTGGGGCCTCACGTCTGCGCGTTTGAGCAAGAAATGGCCGCGTACTGCGGCGTCGAATATGCAATCGGCGTCAATAGCGGCACCGACGCACTGCACCTCGCGTTGCGCGCGCTCGACATCGCACCTGGCGATGAAGTAATCACTACGCCGTTCACTTTCATTGCCACAACCGAAGCGATCGCCATGGTCGGCGCGACGCCGGTGTTCGTCGACATCGACCGGCGCTCGTTCAACATTGACCCGGATCTAATCGAAGCGGCAATAACTCCCAGAACTCGGGCGATTCTGCCAGTCCATGTCTTTGGCCAAACATGCGACATGCGCGCAATCATGGAAATCGCCGACAGGCACGGACTGTACGTGGTGGAAGACTGCGCGCAGGCCCTAGGTGCCTCGACCAATGGACGTCGTGTGGGGGCATTTGGAGTCGCCGGTTGCGTCAGTTTCTTCCCCAGCAAGAACCTGGGATGTTTCGGCGACGGAGGCATGGTGCTGACGAACGACCGTAAGCTTTGCGAACGTATCGAGTCGCTACGCAGGCACGGGGGTAAGGTGAAGTATTACCATGACGAGCTGGGACTCAACAGCCGGCTGGATGAAATGCAGGCCGGCATATTGCGGGTAAAGCTGCCCTATCTTGATCGATGGAACCGGCAGCGCCGCGAAAAGGCGCGATTCTACGACGAGTTGCTGGCGCAAATACCCGAACTAGAACTGCCTGTCGTCGCGGCTCCGGCGGCTGCCGACTCAGAGACGGAACTCGATCATGTGTTTCATCAATATACCGTGCGGCTCGAGCGACGCGATGAGGTGAAAGCCGCAATGCATGATCGCGGCGTCCAGTGCTTTCCCTATTACCCCAAGTGTCTTCACTTGCAGGTTGCGCATGCCAATCTGCCCTACCACGTGGGGTCGTTTCCGGTCGCGGAGCGCGCTTCGCAAACGTGTATGAGTCTGCCCATCTATCCGGAGCTTGAGGCGGGCAACCAGCGATATGTGGTCGAATCGCTATCGGCGTGCGTTACGGAACGCGTTCAACGTAAAGCCGGGTGAGCACCGATGACCAAAGCCAAGCGCGATTCAGATTCCACGCGGCTGGGGCCCGGCGTGGCGCGTCTACTCGGCGGCACGCTCGGCGGGCAGTGTCTGATACTCTTGTCTGCGCCTGTGCTGTCGCGGCTTTATTCGCCCACCGACTTCGGTATCTTCGGGGTCTTCGTGTCGCTGATCGCCACGGGATGCACTATTGGCACTTTGCGCTACGATATGGCCATTGTGCTGGCAAACAAACGGTCGATGATTCGTACTTTATTCTGGGGCGCGATTGCCGTCGCTGTCGCGTTCTCGGCAATAGTAATGGTGACCGTTCGAGGAGCGCCAGCGCTGTCGGCTTGGTTGTTTTCGTCAAGCGATCTGGACGAGCTGTGGTGGCTGTTGCCATCGACCTTGTTGGCCCACAACGTAATGCTGGCCACAACGGCAGCGGCAAGTAAGCTGGATGCCTTCGGTCGGCTCGGCGTTGCAAATCTCTTAGGCCGAGGCGCCGATCTGGCGATCAAATTCGCCCTGGCATCGAGCATGGGCTGGCAAGGATTGGCCATCGGCATGATGGCAGGCGATCTGGTGACGGTCGCCGTTACCATTGCCTGCACTCCGCAGCTGCCTATGGTGCCGTCCTGTCAACTCGCCGACTATCTTGACGCGTTTCGAACTTATCGCCACTTTCCGCTCTACAATCTGCCCAGCGCTTTGGCGTCGAGCGTCGCCAAGGCTCTGCCCGTGATCGGAATCGCGATGCTGTTCGGACCGGTGGCGGCCGGCTGCTACGAAATGGCCAATCGCACTCTTGGTCGCCCGTCCGCATTGGTCGGGAACCAGTTCTATACGGTCTTTTACCCCAAGTCGGTGGCACAGCTTGCTCAAACCGGAAGCGTCGCGAGCATGGTGGAGCTCTGGTTACCGAGGCTGCTGTTGCTGCTTGCGCCGCCGTTTATTCTGGTTGCGCTAATTGGCGAACCGCTATTCGTATTCATTTTTGGCCCGGAATGGGCCGCGGCCGGACTCTACGCCGCGATCATGGCCCCGGCAATGTATCTTGGCGCGGTTGCCATTCCGATCCGCGTATTCAACACGCTGAACCAGCAGCGGTTAGCCATGGTTTGGCAAACCGCGATCGTTTTGGGAACAATCGCAGCGATCGCCACGGGCGCCTTTCTAGGCGGCGACATTGCCACCGTTTCGTTGATCAGTTTTGTTTGGACACTCGGCTATTTGATTCACCTCCATATGACGGTCCGATTGAGCGGAGCAAATTCACGGAGAATCTGGTCGGGTTTGCTCGTGCCGCTGCGATGGCCGGCCCTCACACGGCGAATTGTAAAGACTCGTAATGAGGCCTCGCCGGCGATGGAAGATTCGCCGTCGGGTTCTTTACGACGATCGGCCTGAAAGAAAGTTGAAATGGAAGATTCGCTCCATCCACCTGTATTTCTCCTGGCGTCGGAACGAAGCGGCACCAATCTGTTGCGCCGCCGGCTCATGGAATGGCAGTCGACGTACTTCGGCCCCTCGCCGACCCATCTGCTCAAGCATCTGCAACAATTGGTTCCTTTCTACGGGCCGCTGGACGACGACGACAATTTCCGCGAGCTCGTCGGCGATGCGCTCAGCTTATGTTACGAGCACTTTTCGCCGTGGGAATTGAAGATGAGCGTCGACGACGTCGTTGACGGTTACACGCGTATCATGGGCGACAGGCGTTCTCTGACGTTACTGCTGGACTATCTCAATCGTA
>CAZHIV010000317.1:0-9475 GCA_964532675.1 uncultured Planctomycetaceae bacterium | reverse complement strand
GCCGGCGGCGACGCAGGCCGCCGAGCCGCCGCTGGAGCCGCCCGGCGTGCGCTCGAGGTCCCAGGGGTTACGCGTCGGTTGGAAGGCGGACGTCTCCGTCGAGCCGCCCATCGCGAACTCGTCCAGGTTCGTGCGGCCGATGAGCACCGCCCCCGCCTCGCGGAGCCTGGCGATGACCGTCGCATCGTAGGGTGCGCGGAAATTGGCCAGCATCCGCGACGCGCACGTCGCCAGGGCACCGCGCTCGCACAGATTATCCTTCACTGCTACCGGCAGACCGGCCAGCCGACCCACGGCTTGCCGCTTAGCGCGCCGCGCGTCGGCGGCGGCAGCCTCTCTCAACGCGCCGTCGGCATCGACGCGCAAAAAAGCGCCCACGCTGCCGTCCACCGCCTCGATGCGATCCAGATACGCCGTCGTGAGCTCCACCGACGTAATCTCGCCGGCTTCCAATTGCCGCAGATGCTCGCTGGCGGTTTGTTCGAAAAGCGACATGAGCGGTAATTGTGAGTAGGTGAGTAAGTGAGTAGGTGAGTAGGTCGCTGCAACGCATCCTACCACAACGTACTCACTTACTCACCCACTCACCTACTCACACGATCCTGTCAGTCGCCCAGCACCGCCGGCACCAGATAACCGCGCTCGTCGTGGTGCGGCGCGTTGCGGAGAGCTTCTTCACGCGCGAGGCTGGGGGCGACGCGGTCGTCTTGGAACACGTTCGCCAGCTCGATCGCGTGGGCCATCGGCTCCACGCCTTCGGTGTCGACTTCCGCCAACTGATCGACGTAGCCGACGATCTGCGCGAGCTGGTCGGTCATCGTATCCAACTCAGCGCCCGTGAGCTGCAACCGGGCGAGCAGGGCGACCTTTTCGACGTCGGTGCGCGAGAGGCTCATGAGTGGGAGGATGCAGGAGGCGGGATGCAGGGGGCAGGGAGAATACCGGGGATGCCTTGTCCCTGCACCCCGCATCCCGCATCCCCGATTTACTTCGCCTTCGCCGGTTCGTGGGGCACCTTGAACGGCGCCGAGCGGACTATCTTGGTGACCGCGCCGCTGCGGAGGCATTGCGTGCAGACGTTGATCGCTTTGTGCGTGCCGTTGGCGGTCGAGACCTTGACGCGCTGCAGGTTGGGCTTGAACTTCCGCCGGCTGATGCCGGTGATCTTGGTGCCCACCCCGCCCAAGTACTTCTGCTTGCCGCGCGTGGTGACCTGGTTGCCGACCTGAGCGCCCTTGCCGCACACTTCACACTGCCGAGCCATCGCGATACCTCAAACCGCTTTATTTCGCGTCATTCGGGAAACCGTAAGTATACCCGATCGCCGGACTTCGACAACGGCCAAAGTAGCCGTCTGGCTCCGCGTTTCACCTCGCCCTTCGCGGACTCAGGCTGTGCCGCCTGGGCGTGTTATTGCCAGCACCTCGTCGCGCACCAGGCCGTTGGTGGCGACCGCTTCGCCGGCGCGGATGGTGCGGTCGCCCTGCCAGTCGGAAAAATGGCCGCCCGCCTCCTCGATGATCGGCAGCAGCGGGGCGGCGTCCCAGAGCTTCATAATGGGGTCGATCATGACGGCGGCCCGGCCTGTGGCCACCATGAGATATCCGTAGGCATCGCCCCAGGTGCGGGCGACGCGCGCCCGCCGCTGCAACCGCAGGAAGACCTCCATGCGGTCCCCCTTCGCAGGATCTCGAAAGCCTTCGATTTCGCTGGTGAGCAGCAGCCCGTCGCTGAGCGTTTTCACGTTCGAAACGCGGGCCTGCTGCGGCTGGCCGTTTTTCTGGCCGACGTACCAACATCCGCCGCCTTGGGCGGCGTACACCGTTTCGCCCAGCGCCGGCGCGTGGATCACACCCAGGCAAGGTTGATCGTCGCGCAGCACGGCCGCCAGCGTCGTGTACAGCGGCACGCCGTGGATGAACGACTTGGTGCCGTCGATCGGATCGAGCACCCATTCGTATCCGCTGGTGCCGCCCGCCGCGCCGAACTCCTCGCCGATGATGCCGTCGTCGGGGTATCGTTCGCCAATGCGCTCGCGCAGTAGCTGCTCGGCCGAACGATCGGCGATCGTCACCGGGGAGCGGTCGGCCTTGTCCTCGATCACGAGATCCTGCCGGCGAAAGTAACGCAGCGTAACCTCGCCGGCTTCGCGGGCGATTTGGAGGGCGAAGTCGAGTCGCTCAGTCACTTGGTCGTCGGTTTCCATGGTTTCGTCGATTCAATTCGGGCAAACAGCCGCCATTAGCCGCGACCCCAACGGGTCGCCGGGTACCCGGCACTCTCGCCCTCCCGGCGACCCGTTGGGTTCGCGGCTAGATTCAGACGCGGCTAAACCCAGATGAGCTGAGGAGTTATCGGCGGTCTTGTTGGGCTGGTTCCCGGCGGCTAGACTGTCCCGCCCGCTGCGGGCGCCGCAACCTGCGACTCCGCCGTAGCTTAACGCCATTCCAGCGATTCGGATAGCGGACCGGCGGCGGCGGTGGAACCGGTACGATCGGCGAATCGGTCCGTCCGCTGTAAACACTGATCTGCGATGGATTTAGCTTGAATCGGAATGCGCCGCTTTTAGAATGAAAGTAGAGGCGCCGCATTCCCCAGCCGGCCGGCCGATGCGGCCGGGCCGAAAGGAGGAACGCAATGCGACATTCGTTCGTGGGCGCCTTGATGATAGCAGGACTGGTGATTGCGGCGACGGCGGGAAGGACTTCTTCCCAGCCCGCGTCCGCGCCGCCGGTGGATTCCAACCGATCGCAAACGAGCGAATTGATCGCGCACGTGACCCCGGCCGACGGCCAGTCGCAGATGGTTACCGTGATCGATCCGCGCGAGCGGGTAATGGCGATCTACCACGTGGACCGGACGACGGGCCAGATCACGCCCAAGAGCGTCCGCAACTTCACCTGGGACCTGCAGATGATTGAGTTCAACAGCGGCAATCCGTTGCCGCAAGACATCCGCAGCGGGCTGCAGCGCTAACGGCCACGTGCACGAGCCCCTCCGAGACGCGCCCGGCAGCGGGCCGCCTCCGAGAGGCTGACCGCCGTGCCAAAGTCTCGCTGCGGATGTCGCCCCTAGCGCGAGGACTACATGGCACAAAAGTTCACGGGCCTGGAAGACGCGGCCGACCAACTAGGCATCTCGAAAGATCGGCTCAACCAGCTCCGCGAGGCCGGCAAGGTGCGGGCCTATCGCGACGGGTCGAGCTGGAAGTTCCGCGCCGAGGACGTCGAGAAGCTCGAAACCGAGGGCCTCCCGCCGCTCGAAGGCCCGCCCAGCGACCTCGCGCTCGACTTGGACGATGTCGAATCGCAAGACGAGGAAGTAAAAGTCGAGCAAGCGAACGTCGAGGAGGTGAAAGCAGAGGACGCGAACCTCGAGGAAGAGCCCGCGCCGCCGTCGGCCGCCGCGAGCGGCCTGGACCTGGAGCTGGCCGACGAGGAAGAAGCACAGAGCGTCGACCCGATGGCCAGCGACGTGAGTCTCCAGGACGTCGACGAACCGACGGTGGCCGGCATCGACGAGGGCGGATCGAGCGACGCCCTGGCGATCGAGGCGGAGGAGCCGAGCGACATTTCTGATTCGATCCTGCTCAGCGAGACGGAGCTGGGCGAATCGACGAGCCGGCCGCCCAGCACGATCATCGGCAAGGCCGAGCTGGACGCCGACCTCGACCTGTCGCCCGTCGACGAGGGACCGGCGAGCGACGTCAAGCTGGCGCCGCCATCCGATATTCTGCCGGCCGGGGACGACGACGAAGATGCGCTCGATCTTCCCAGCCCGTCGGGCGATTTCGCGGGGCTCGAAGAAGTGGAGGTCGACCTGGAGGCCGAGTCGAGCCGGATCCTCTCGCCGGAGGACGTCGAGAAAGTGAAAAGCGGCGCGGCTGCCAAACAAGCTCAGCAAAAAAAGGCGGACATCAGCGACCTCGAATTGGCGCCGATCGACAGCGACGTGGGGCGCGCCACCTCCGACATTGGCCTGGGCGGCGACGCGGGCGGCGGCACGGGCGGCGGCACGGGCCTCACCGGCCTTTCCGCGTTGGAACTCGACGAAGACGACGAACAAGTGCTGGGCGAAGGCAGCGACGTGACGCTCTCGGGCGAGAGCAGTGGCATCAACATCATTTCGCCCTCCGACAGCGGACTGGCACTGGACGAAGTATCGCTCGATTTGAGCGGCGCGTCGGCCATCGGCTCGTCGCTCGATTTGGGAAGCTCGGCGTCGGAAGACGTCTCGCTCGGCTCGATGATCGTCGGCGAGGGTTTGGAGGAAGCGAAGGAAGCCGAGGATTTTCAGCTCACGCCGCTGGGCGAGGAAGGCGCCGAGGAGGAGGAGCGCGACAGCTCGCAGGTGATCGCGCTGGACGAGCTTTCGGAAGAGGCCGCCGCTCCCGGCTTGGACGTAGGCATCAGTGAATCGGGCATGATGCACGAGGAGTTTGGGATGGGGCTGACGCCGGGCGCCGCGCCGGCGGCCGTCGTGGCGACGGCCGAGACGCCGTTTTCGGTGTGGAACGTGTTGGGGCTGGCAAGTTGCCTGTTGCTCCTGGGCCTGTGCGGCATGATGATCTTCGACCTGCTGCGAAACATCTGGAGTTGGAACGGCGTGACCCCGCTCAACAGCTCGCTGTTGGAAGTGCTGAATCCGTTCCTGTAATCGTCCCCGCCACTGTTTCGGGGTGCCCTGGCCGCTATCTTGAGTGGCCATGTTTTGCGGTGAATTGCGTCGGCCGCCCTATAATCGGCAGACATGCCCACGCCGAGCCGTGGGGCAGGGCACCCAGCGAATTGCGTCCAGACCGCGGTACCACGCGGGGGCGGTTCGGCTATAATTCGGTGATCGTCCCGCCTAGGAACGCGCCACCTTCGACGGACGGCCGTCCCTCCCGCTTCACCTTTCCCCACCGCGGCGACTTCACCGCACGAGCTTGCATGAGACAACCTTCCCTTTGGCGGCGCTGGCCGCTGCTTGGCCCGCCGATCTTTGCCCTGCTCGTCGCACCCGGCTGCGGGTCGCGAGAGGAGATTCAGTCGTACACCGTGCCGAAGGATGTCGAACCGCCCGCGGCCGAGCCGGCGGCGGACGTTGCCGAGCCGGCGGACGTAGGCGAGCCCACCGACCGTATGCTGGCGGCGATCGTGCCGGTGGGTAATCAGGCGTGGTTCTTCAAGGTCGTCGGCCCGGTCGCGGCCGTCGACCAGCGAGAAGAGGAAATCGACGAGTTCTTCGCCAGCATCCGGCTCGGCGACGACGGCCGTCCGACGTGGGAGCTGCCGGCCGACGATTGGACGCAAGAGGAGGGGAGCGGAATGCGGGCCGCAACGATTCGTATCCCCGCCGACGGCGACCCGTTGGAACTTTCGGTGATCCCCGCCATGGGCAGCGTGCTCAGCAACGTCAATCGTTGGCGCGGCCAGATGAAGTTGCCGCCGGTCGGCGAGGCGGAGCTGAACGAGTTCACGCGCCAGTTGCAGGCCGGCGACGTGACGATCACGGTCGTCGATTTGCGGGGCCGGTTCGACGCGGGGCCCATGATGGGTCCGTTCATGCGCGGCGCGCAGGGCCGGCCGGGCGCGGGACCGCAGCTTCCGCCGGGCCATCCGCCGATCGACAATCTCGAGAATCAAACACCCAGCGGAGCACCCGATGGCGACAGGTGAGCTAGCCCGGCCGCGCACCGCCCTGCACGAAACCACGCCGGCGACGGCCGCGGCATCGCCCGCCGCGACGGCCACCGAGCGGGTCCTCTCCGTGCTGGCCTCGTTGAAGCTCACGGTGACCTTGTTCGCCCTGGCCATTTTCCTGATCTTCCTCGGCACGCTCGCGCAGAAGGATCAGGACGTGTGGCAGGTCGTCAATGGAACGTACTTCCGCGTGTGGTTTGCACGGATCGATTGGCTGGCCTTCGAACGGCTGGTGCAGATTTTCTTCAAGGGAGTGGAATGGAACCTGACGGGCGGGTTCTACTTTTTCGGCGGCAAGACGATCGGCTTGGCGCTGATGATCAACCTGCTGACGGCTCACGCGGTGCGATTCAAAATCGCCGCTCAGGGAAAGCGGCTGGCCGTCGGCCTGGTCACGATCGCCGCCGGGCTGGTGATCACGTACCTCGCCATCCGCAGCGGCATGAACGACGCCGTCGAGAGCGAGCTCTCGCCCGCCTTCTGCGACGTGCTGTGGCAAATCTTCCGCGGCTCGCTTGCCGTCGTCGCCTTGGCCGCGGCCTACGTGTTGATCTTCTTCGGCAAGCGGATGCGGGCGGCCGAATGGCGCGTCTTTCTCGCCGTCACTGTCGCGCTGGCCGCCCTGGCCGTGTGGCTGCTCGTGAATCCCGATGCGCGCCTCGATAACTCCGGCATCCGCATCCTCTGGCAGTTGGTGAAAGGCACGGCCGCCGGCGTCGTGCTGCTGGCCGGCTGCCTGATGGTGTTTCGCAAACGGGCCGGCATCGTGCTGCTGCACGGCGGCATCGCCCTGATGATGCTCAGCGAGCTGGTGACCGGCATGTCGGCCGAGGAATCGCGGATGGCCATCGCCGAGGGGCAGACCGTCAATTACTCCGACGACATTCGCACCACCGAGCTGGCGGTGATCGACCGCTCGCCGGAAGAGCACGTCCGCGTGGCCGTCGTGCCGGCGTCCTTGCTGGCGGCGAACGTGGGCGAAGGCGAACCGATCGAACACCCCGAGCTGCCGTTCAAGATTCAGGTGCACCGCTGGATGCAAAATTCGCAATTGCGCGCTCCGGCCGCCAGCGAAGCGAATCCCGCGACGGCAGGGCTCGGCGCGACGCGCATCGCGGAGCCGGCCCGGCCCGCCACCGGCGTCGGCGCGGACGCGCAGCGGGTCGATTTCCCCTCCGCCTACGTCGAGCTGCTCTCCAAGGAGACAGGCAAGTCGCTGGGCACATACCTCGCGTCGCAATGGCTCGACGAGCAGCGGGTGGAAGTCGAGGGCCGCACGTACGACCTCGCCCTGCGGTTCAAGCGGATCTATCACCCGTTCTCTTTGACGCTGAAGGATTTCAGCTTCGACCGCTACATGGGCACCAACACAGCCAAGAACTTCTCTTCGCTCGTGACGTTCAAGGACCCGCGACACAACGTCGACCGTGAAGTACTGATTTGGATGAACAACCCGCTCCGCTACGCGGGCAGGACGTTCTACCAATCGAGCTTCGACGAGGCGACCGAACGCGGCACGGTGCTGCAAGTGGTCAAGAACCCGAGCTGGATGACGCCCTACGTGGCCTGCATGCTCGTCGCGGTGGGGATGCTCACGCATTTCGGCCTGATGCTGTTCCGCTTCCTCGCCCGCCGAGCGGAGGAGTCTAACCGGCGCAAGGCGAATGAAGGCGAGTTCCGCACTGCGCCCAGTGGGCTCGGACGCATATGGATGGATTTGCATACGATGTGGGTGCCTGCCGCGACTTTCGTTTTGTTCCTGGCCTTCGTTCTCAGCAAAGTTGGCATGCCGACGTCGCCTCCCAGCGAGATGCAGATCTACGAGTTCGGCAAGCTGCCGATCGCCTACCAGGGCCGCATCAAGCCCTACGACACGCTGGCCCGCAACAGTCTGCAGATTCTCTCCGGCCGCCAGGAGCTGATTGCCAGAGACGCCAGCGGCAAAAGCACGCGCCAGCCCGCCATCCGCTGGCTGCTCGACGTGGTCTCCGGCGCCGAAGCGGCGGGCGACCACCGCATCTTCCGCATCGAAAACCTCGACCTCTTGAACACGCTCGGCCTCGAATCGAGGGAAGGTTCATTTCGCTACTCGTACAACGAAATCCACCGCAAGGAAGGCGAGCTGACGCGTCAAATCAAGCTGGCCGATGAGACACCGGAGATAGAACGCTCGCTGTTTCAGAACAAAGTGCTGCAACTGCGAGACAAACACAACTTCTATATGCTGTTGGCGCTGTCGTTCCGCTCGCCGCCGCTCTCGATGGACCGTGAGCGAATCGCCGAAAGCTGGCAGCAGGCGCAGTCGCTGGTCGCCAGCCTGCGCTCCGCCGGCGCCCCGCACGCCGTTCCACCCGTAGCGGCCGGCGCCGAGTGGATGCCGCTCATGCAGGCGGAGCTCGAGGCGCTTCACAACCGCGTGATAGGCCAGCCTGTCAACCCGGCCACGGTCGCACTGAGCACGATGCTTGGCGCCTATGCCCAGGGCGACGTCACCACGTTCAACAAGCAGCTTGCCGACTATCGCCAGCAGCTCGCCGCCTATGAACAATCGCTGGCCGAGAATGCTAAACAGCTCAAGGCGGTCGGCGTGGCGAAATCCGAACTCCTCTCGCGCCCCAAGATCAACTTCGAGGTTTTCTTCAATCAGTTCAGCCCGTTTTTTTACGCGGCCGGGCTGTACGTCGTGGCGTTCGTATTGGGCGTGTTCTCCTGGATCGGTTGGACGGAGCCGCTGCGACGTGGATCGGTGTGGTTGCTGTGGTTCACCTTAGCGCTTCATACGTTCGCGCTCATCGGCCGGATTTACATTTCGGGCCGGCCGCCGGTAACGAACCTTTATTCCTCCGCCATCTTCATCGGCTGGGCGAGCGTGCTGGGCGCGCTGGTGTTCGAGTCGATCCACCGGCTGGGCTTGGGCAATATCGTGGCCGCGGTGATCGGTTTCCTCACGCTGCTCGTGGCCCACTTCCTCTCGCTCGACGGCGACACGTTCCTCGTGCTACAGGCCGTGCTCGATACGCAGTTCTGGCTGGCGACGCACGTGGTGTGCATCACGCTGGGCTATTCGGCGACGTTCCTGGCCGGCGTGTGGGGGGCCATGTACATCCTGCTGGCCCACGTGTTCCCAGTGCTGAACGACGACGCCCGCCGCCAGTTGACGCGGGTGACCTACGGCACACTCTGCTTCGCGATCTTTTTCAGCTTCATCGGCACCGTGCTGGGCGGCCTGTGGGCCGACGACTCCTGGGGCCGCTTCTGGGGCTGGGACCCGAAGGAGAACGGCGCGCTGATCATCGTGCTCTGGAACGCCCTGGTGCTGCACGCCCGCTGGGGCGGCCTCGTGACGGGCCGCGGCCTGGCCACGCTCGCCGTCGCGGGAAACATCGTCACCACCTGGTCGTGGTTTGGCGTCAACGAGCTGGGCGTCGGCCTGCACGCCTACGGCGCCTCGGAGAGCAGCACCGCCATGTGGCTGCTCACCTTCGCCGCCTCGCAGCTCGCGCTGATCGGCCTGGGCATGATGCCCAAGCGCTGGTTCGAATCGCTCGGTTTCGTGCGCTCCACGTAGGCGAGTTTGTCCGAAACTCGCAATCGCCGTAGCGTGGGTAGGGTGGGTCGAGTCCGCGAGACCCACCGCCGTGGTTCGCCCTGGTGGGTCTCGAAGACTCGACCCCCCCGACAAGTCTCGACCCACCCGACCCATCGGCGAGCCGCACGCCGGCCGCCGGGCGTTTTCCAGTTTGCGGATAGCCGCGTACACCGGGCCCGCGCGGTCGCTCACACCGGCGGGC
>CAZHIV010000316.1:0-8229 GCA_964532675.1 uncultured Planctomycetaceae bacterium | reverse complement strand
AGCACGACTTCGCCGATGTCCAGCGCGTCGCCGTCGCCGTTCATATCGCGGACCAACGACACCCTGCCGCCGACGTAGTCGGCCACGAGGATGCCGCCTGCCGCGTAGTCGGTCATGTTCCACGGTCCGTCGATCGCGCCGAATACTCCGTCGGCATAGCTGAGCACTTCGGCGACGTCGAAGTAATCGCCGTCCGCGTTGTGGTCGATCGCTTGATAAACGGTATCGCCGTTGATCGAGCTGACAAACAGGCCGCCGCTGCCGTCACTGTGCAAGCCGGTCGGACCGCCAACCGCCGAGAGGATCGTCGATCGCTCGGCCGCGTCGAGCGCGTCGCCATCGCCGTCGATGTCCGTTAACAGGATCACTTCGCCGGAGTTGTAGGCCGACACGAGCATGTCGTCGCCGCGCGGCAACAGCATCAAGGGCAGGTCGATCGCGTCGGCAAACAACGCACGTTCGCCGACGTCGAGCGCATCGCCATCGTTGTTCGCGTCGACTAGCCGCCAGACTGCGTTCGTGGCGGCATCGGTGACGTAGAAGCTGCCCGTCGGATCGCGGGCGATATCGACAGGCTGGCCGAACCCTTCGGCCCACGTGGTTCGTTCGCCGGCGTCCAAGGCGTCGCCGTCGCCGTTGAGGTCCATGAACCGGACGATTTGGCCGTTGCCCGATAACGCGTCCGGCTGAACAGCATAGACGGCCGAGCCGACGGTTTGCATGCCGCCGAAAGCGCCGCCGCCGGTCGACCAGAGCGTGCGTTCGCCGACGTCCAGGGCATCGCCGTCGCCGTTGATGTCTTCGATTCGCCAAATATTGCCGAGATTCCCATCGGAGACGAGATACGGTTGCCCGGCCAGTGCAAAGGCAGGAAAGAGGAACAAGAACAGAAGGGGGAAACGTAGAAGACAGGACAAGACTTTAGTCCGCCGATGAATACAGATGAGCGCAGATTCCTGGTCAGAAACAGTTGAGATGTCCACATCTCCTCCATCTGTAAGAATCTGCATTAATCTGCGGATGAGAATCTTACTGGCTTGATAGCCTTTCATCTTTGCGGCTTAGCGACTTTGCGTGAGGTATTCTTAACTGTTGTTGTGACAAGGATCACGGCGACGGCTCCAAACAGCGGCCACGCCGATCGCCAGCAGCAACAACGTGCCTGGCTCCGGCACCAGGGCGGGTGGATCGTCGATGAAGTGAAGCTTATTACCGTCGTCGGCGTAGACAATCGACGGAAACCCCGAGCCGAAGTCGTTAAACGCCAAGGAACTCTGCATGATGACTAGGGCACCACTGGCAACCGTCTGGGTCTGCCATGAGCTCCCGTCGTGCCAAGCGAATTCGAGCTGGTTCACCGCAAAGTTGGAATACGAAATGGCCGGGTTGCCGTCGGCCGGATCAAACGCCAGCGACACCCGCGAACCGATGTCGGCAGTGGAGTCCACCGGAGTAATCACCCACTCGTCGCCGTCCCAGGCAGCAAATTGCAAACCGGCAGAAACGCCCCCGTACGCGATCGCCGGATGACCCGTGTCCGGATCGATGGCCAGCGATGGGATGGGTTGAGACGAAGGTTCGGAGTCGACGGTGACCGTCACCCAGCCGATCCCCGGTTCCTCGACGGAGAAGCGCACTCCTTGAGCACCGTCGGTAAGCTCCGTGTGGGCGATCATTGCTCGGTTCAAAGGGTCGAAGGCCAGAGACGGAAAAAACCCTTCCACGACCTCATCGCTGACCGTCACCGGCGTTTCGTCGAGAAAGCTGAAGTCTCCGTCGGTGTCCCGTACGTATTTCAAGCTGAAATCGGAGAAGTCCGAGTAAGCGATGGCAGGGCGACCCAACCGATCAAACGCCAAGGCAGTCGATTCTCCACTCGCGGGACCGAGCGTCTCGCTTTGCCAGGCGGTCCCGTCGAAGTGGGCGAATGCGATACCGCCACTGCCGTCGTAGCTGATCGCCGGGCGCTCGTAGCGGTCAAAGGCCAACGAGGGATAATGGCCAATCGATGCGATTTCCGCGTCCGTCCAACCGACGCCCGGCACGCGGCGAGCGTAACGCAAACTTGCATCGATGTTCGATGTGTACGCGACGGCCGGATTGCCGTGATGATCGTAGGCCAGCATCCGGTCGGCGCCATTGAGACTGTCGGTAGAAGGGAAAACATCCACCGTTTCCGGCGGCTTCCAACTGGGCGGCGTGGTGCCGATCGCTGGCGCGCGCGGCGCAGCGCCCAGCACGATCAGCAACATTAGCCAGGGCCAAAGCCGAAGCGACGAACCGTTGCCGAGCCTGGGGCTGGCTCGAAGGGCGTGCCAGGCGGAATGGCAAGCGACGTTGAAAGACCGGTCCCGAACTGGGGGCGCAGCGGCACACATGGAGTAGTCCTCCCGGAAAGATTGAGGTGGCGGACGCGCTTTCGACCCTCGCTGACTTGAACCAGTTTCAAAACCCTCGCTGCTTGCGACCCAGTGGCACAGGCCGCTGGCCTGTGTCACAGTTTTGCAGTTTTCCGCACCGGCTAGCAGCCGGTGCCACTAGTTTTGAATCGGGTTCTAGCAATGTAAAGCGGCGGGAGGTCTTTGCCGTTATTGCGGCTCGCGTCGGCACGCGCTAAGAGGGCAGAGAAGGTCCTATCGCTCAGATTTCTGCCGGTCGGCGGGCACCCAACAGAATGCGACCAACGGTCGACGCCCCGATTCTAACGCGGTCTTACGCAAGGTTCAAGAAAAATCGCGAGAAACAAGACATCGCCCCATCCGCTCCCTCAGCCGGCGAAGCTTATTTCGCGCGGCCTTGCGCGCCGCGCCGCGGATTCTCATGAACCGGCCTGGCCCGGCCAATCGAAATTCGCACCGCCTGCGGCTTTGCATCGCGCGAGCCGCGCACGTAGGCGACCGGCCGGCCCTCATCATCCACCGTGAACCACATCGTGCCGCGACCGACGCCCGATTCGCCGCGGGCGCGCGTGTCGTCTACCTGCGGCCGGGTCGTCGAGTCGATCATCACCACGCGCACCAGCCCGTCCTCTTCCACCACCGGCTCTTCGTCGACGATCACCACGTGCCCTGAATTCCCAGGTACCACCACGTCGCGCCGCCAGGCAATGATGTCTCCGGGCCGGGCATCAATAACTCGGTCCACCCGCTGCCATCGCCCGTCTGTTTCCGCTTCCGTCGTCGCGGCGACAAACGCCTCATAAAAATGCATCGCCCGCGGCCGCGTTCGCCCGTCCCCTAAGGGCCCTCGCGGGTCGTCCTTCGCCACGGTGCAATTAAGCACGTAAATTCCCAGCCCCGAGCAATCGCAGCGGTAGACGCCTTTGTCTTCGTCGATCTCGGTCCGGTGCTGATACACGGTCGACTGAATCCCCTCCAAAATCCGCCGCGCCTCCTGCCAAACCGCCCGCGACGCCTCGTTCGCCGGCCCTTCGCCGTCGCAGCAGTCTTCCGCCTGCAACCGGCCGCACGCCAGTCCCAACACGATCAGTCCAACCAAGGTCCACCGCGGACGTCTTTGCAATGTGGTCATGCTTCATATCCTCGTCGAGCCGCTGGGTTTGTCGTGACGGTTTGATTCTATGGCAACGGCTTGCGAGGGGGAACAATAAAAGTACTTTCCTCCGCGCCCTCTGCGCCCTCCGCGGTTCAAGAAAAACAGCGCACCAGCATGGTCGCCGCTAACTAGCGGCCGCTAGCGCGCTTCGCGCGTACCGCTGCATCAGAACGGATTTTCGTGGATGATCCGTTCGGTGCCGGTCTTTGGATTTCCGTCGCGCGTGGAGAGGGCGTTCATAACGGCTGGATCGGCCGTATTCCAGACGAACCGCACGCCGGCGTCGCAAAACAGAAAGTGACAGCCGTCGGGATGCGGACTGCCGAAGGATTCAGCGTAGGTATCCTCTTCCTCGGGGTCGACCTCCGAGAGTTCGATATTGAATCCCTTGTGGAACGTCGTCCCCAGCACATAGGCCGGCCCGGCCGCGTATTTGCCCGGTCGCTTGTAATCGATCACTTTGGAGTTGGGAACGACTCCCCACAGCGTGGCGCTGGCCCAATAGGTGGCGCGCTCGCCGACCGCCAGCGTTTTGGAAAGGCCGTCTTGGATCTCCTTCGGTTTAATGGCACGGTTGCGGCCAAACATGCCGTCGAACCGATCGCGACAGCGTTTGCAGGTGGGTCGGATCGTGCCCGCGCTGCCCACGTAGCTGGCTGCCGCCATTTGACAGATAACGCCGTCGGAGTGCTTCTCCGGAATGTCGATCACGGTCAGAAACGACCCATCGGACGGGCAGACAAAGCTCGGAACCGAGTTAAGCCGCACCAGTTCCATCGTTGCGGCTTCAATTGGCTCTGCCAGGTTGACGTGACTATACAAGTCGGCATCTTCCATGAACGGCAGGATCATGGTCCCCCACGCCCAGCCTGGCCCGCCGTCATCGTGATCGGGTAATACCGTCGACACATAACCCGGCGGAAAAGCCTCGAAGTTGAGCGTGTAGCCGTGCATCGCCAGACCGATCTGCCGGAGATTATTCGCGCACTGAGTCTTGCGGGCCGATTCCCGCGCCATTTGTATCGCCGGCAGCAACAGGCCGATGAGCAGTCCAATAATGGCCACCACGATAAGAAGCTCAATGATCGTGAATCCCTTGGCACGGCACGCTGAGCGACGGGAGGAAACGAACCGCATGTTGGTGAACTCCAGAGTAAAGCGAGGGCGCAAGTAGCACACGAGCCCGCCGCGCAAGCAAGAGCAGCTTGCGCTGCACGCATCGCTGCGGGTTAATGTGAGGGCTACATCATCCGGACAAAACGCAGTCGCCAGGACGTGTTGGCGCGCGGAGGCTACAGCCAATCAACCAGCCGGTCAATCCGACATTTCCCATATGGACTGAGCCTGGAACCGATCCAGACTCGAAATCGCCATCATTGCAACAACGCGCCTCCTCAGCTTTTCTCGCAGCGTCGTCAGCGACCAGTGCCGGATCGGTTTCGGCAACGCCAGCCAACGGAGGAAGTTGCCCCGCCGAACTGATTGAACACGAACAGCGGATGGTAGCAGGTGTACTCGGGTGGCTGGCCAACAATAATCGTAGAAAATGGCCGCGCGTTATGTTAGGCTCCGCACGCCGGGCGCCATGAGCGTTGTCGGTATTGGCAACGTGCTGACGTGCGCTGAAACGGCTCGCCTGCCGTCGTTAATTGACCTAAACTCGATCCGTTTTAGGCGATGACATTGCGAGAAACACTGCCGATGCAGCGACAAGCCGTTCTCGCACCGCGCAGAACTCCGAGTTTTGCACCGATCCTTGGGGCCCCCTGGTTGGCGCGCAAAACTCGCGCGTGCGCAACGCCCAGCCGAGGCTTGAGTTACGAGAAGAGATGCGAGCACGCAGCCGAAACGCACCCGGCCATATGCAGAAAACCTCGAGCGCCACGACCATTCTGCACTGAGCCCGCAAAACCGCCGAGCAAAACTCTGCACGTAGGCGAGTTTCTCCGAAACTCGCAACCGAGTCTCGGAGAGACTCGGCTACGTGGGCTACGCCGCCTGGCCGGCGATGATCGAGGCGTTGTGGCCGCCGAAGCCGAAGCTGTTCGACATCACCGTGCGGAGCTTGCGCTCCCGCGGCGTGTTGGGCGTGTAGTCGAGATCGCACGCCGGGTCGGGCGTTTCGTAGTTGATCGTCGGCGGGCAGACGCTGTGCTCGAGCGCCTTCATGCAGATCACCAGCTCCACGCCGCCGCTGGCGCCCAGCAAGTGGCCGAGCTGGCTCTTCGTGCTGGAAATGCTCACCTTGCGCGCGTGTTCGGCGAAGACGGTTTTGATGGCGATCGTCTCGGCCGCGTCGCCCAGCGGCGTGCTGGTGCCGTGGGCGTTGATGTAGTCGATGGCGTCCGGACCCAGGCGGGCATCGCGCAACGCGCCGGCCATCGCTTTGGCGGCGCCGGTGCCCTCGACGTCCGGCTGCGTGATGTGCCCCGCGTCGGCGCTGGCGCCGTAGCCGAGGACTTCGCCGTAAATGCGAGCCCCCCGGGCCTTGGCGTGCTCGTATTCCTCGAACACCAACAGGCCGGCGCCTTCGGAGAGCACGAAGCCGTCGCGGTCCGCGTCGAACGGCCGGCTGGCGGCGGCCGGGTTGTCGTGCCGCTCCGAGAGGGCCCGCATGTTGGCGAAACCGGACAGGCCCATCGGCGTGCAGGCCGCTTCGGTGCCGCCGGTGACCATGATGTCCGCATCGTCGTACTGAATCGCCTTGAAGGCATCGCCCATGGCGTTGGTGGCGCTGGCGCAGGCGGTGGCCACCGCGTAGTTCGGCCCGCGCAGGCCGTAGCGGCTCGAGACGTGGCCGCCGGCCGCGTTGAGCATCAGCTTGGGAATCGTGAACGCGGAGACTTTGTCCGGGCCCTTGGTGAGGAGCCGCTCGTGCTGGGCCTCGATCTCCGAAAGCCCGCCGATGCCCGAGCCCAGGATCACACCGCAGCGGAACGGGTCCTCTTTCGAGAAGTCGAGCCCGGAGTCGTTCACCGCATCGATACCGGCCACCAGGGCAAACTGCGTGAAGCGGTCGATCCGCTTTTCCTCTTTGCGGTCGATGTAGCCGTCGGTCGACCAATCGTGGATGTCGCCGCCGAACTTCACCTTGTGCTCGGTCGTGTCGAACGCCTTGAGCGCGTGGACGCCGCTCTGGCCGCGCAGCAGCTTCTCCCACAAATCGTCGACCTTGCAGCTCAACGAGGTGACGGCGCCGATACCGGTAACAACAACGCGACGTTTCATGAAAATGCTTCGAGCGTGGAGCAGGGAGCAAGAAAAAATGACGAAGCACGAATGACGAATGACGAACGGATCCCATTCGTCATTCGTGCTTCGTCATTCGTCATTCACATGGTACGCAACTTGCCGAGAGCAGCCGTCGACTATTTCTTGCCGTTGATGCCGGCTTCGATGTATTCGACCGCCTGGCCGACCGTCTGGATTTTTTCCGCCGCGTCGTCGGGAATGTTGATGTCGAACTCCTCTTCCAGCTCCATCACCAGCTCGACCGTATCCAGTGAATCGGCTCCCAAATCGTTCACGAAGGACGTGTCCGCCGTGATCTTTTCCCGGTCGACGCCCAAGTTGTCGGCGACGATGTCTTTTACCCGTTCCATTACTGAGGCGGCCACCTTGTCGATCCTCCTGCTAACGAATCTGCGTGTCGTTGTACTGATATATTGAAGAGGCAGAAACCGTCTGCCAGAATTGTACGCAACGGGGCCAAACCAGCTACGGCCGCCGAGGCGGACCGAGCGGCAACTCCGCAAGCCTCCCAAGATAGAGGCTTTCCGTAAGCGAGGTCAAGATATACCAGCAATCGGCCCCGCCTGTCCAGGGGAAAGTAGGTCCCGCGAGCCGAGCGGGACCTTTGAAATCCAGCATCGCGCGAGCGCTGAAGGTCCGGCTCGGCTCGCCGGACCTACGTTACGGCGTCAAACCGCCGTCGATCGTGAGCACCTCGCCCGTGATGTAGGCCGCCGAATCGCTGGCCAGGTACAGCACGGCGTCGGCCACTTCGTCGGCTTCTCCCAGCCGTTTGGCGGGAATCCGCGTTTTGACGAACTCGTCCAGCGTGGCGCCCATCGCCTGGGTCATCTCCGAGGCGATGAAGCCGGGGCAAATGGCGTTGACGGTCACCTTGCGGCTGGCCAGCTCCTGGGCCACGGTCCGCGTCAGGCCGATCACGCCCGCCTTCGACGCCGAGTAGTTCGCTTGGCCCGGGTTGCCCATCAGGCCGGAGACGCTCGAGATGTTGATGATCCGCCCGGACCGCTTCCGCATCATCACGAGCGAGGCGGCCCGCGTGAACAGGAACACGCTCCGCAAGTTCGTGGCGATCACCGCGTCCCAGTCTTCGTCGCTCATCCGTGGGATAAGCGTGTCCTTGGTGATGCCGGCGTTGTTCACCACGATGTCGAGCGAGCCCCACTTCTCGGCCAGCTCCTCGACGAGCTTCGTCACCGCCGCGCTATCGGTCACGTCGCACGGATGGACTTCCGCCGCGCCGCCGGCCGCCGTGATCGCATCCGCCGTTTCCTTGAGCTTGTCCGCACTTCGCGCGACGCAAGCCACCTTCGCACCGGCGCCGGCCAACCGCAGCGCGATCGCCTTGCCGATCCCACGCGACGCGCCAGTCACGATCGCAGTCTTACCACTCAAGTCGACTTGTATCCGCCGATTTGGTTC
>CAZHIV010000315.1:0-2776 GCA_964532675.1 uncultured Planctomycetaceae bacterium | reverse complement strand
GCGCGGATACAGCCGGCCGAGCTATTGGTTAGCGACGACGCGCCGCCGCTGCCGGCCGAATGGTCGCTCGGCGCGGCCCTCGCGCGGCGGCCGGCGTGGACGTTTGGCCGCACGTCGGCCCTCGAATCGCTGGCCAAGCATTTTGGCACGCGTTCGCTGGAGGGTTTTGGGTTCGATTGCGAGAATGCAGCTGACGCGGCCGCGTTGCGCGCGGCCGGCGCAATCCTCAGTTACCTCATCGAAACGCAAAAGGCGTCGCTCGCGCACCTCGATCGGCTCGTGCCCTATTCGTGCAACGAGCGGCTGGCAATCGACCCGGCCACGCGCCGCAGTTTGGAGCTGGTGACGACCATTCGCGACCACCCTGCGGGCGGTGCCCGCCGCCGGGTGGGCTCGCTGCTGGCCACGCTCGATCGAACCGTCACAGGGCTGGGTGCGCGGCTGCTGGCCGATTGGCTCAGCGCTCCGCTGATCGACATTGCGGCCATCGATGCGCGGCTCGATGCCGTGGACGAACTGGTGGCCGACGCCGGCCTCACCGGCCAGCTGCGAGACGTGCTGCGGCAGATCTACGACCTGCCGCGGCTGCTGGCGCGGGTGACGACCGGCCGGGCGTCGCCGCGCGATCTGGCGTTCATCGGCCGCACGCTGGCTTGTTTGCCGACGGTAAAGGCCAAGCTCACCGGCCGCGCGAGCGGACTCTTGCAGCTGATCGAACAGCGGCTCGATTTGTGTGCCGACATCCGCGGCCCGCTCGAACAGGCGCTCGTGGACGAGTGCCCGCTCACCACGCGCGACGGCGGCTTCATCCGCCCCGGCTACCGCGCCGAGCTGGACGAGCTGCGCGAGCTCACCGCCGGCGGCAAACAGTGGATGGCGTCGTACCAGGCGGCCGAGTGCCAGCGGACCGGCATCGCCAACATGAAGGTCGGCTTCAACCAGGTGTTTGGTTACTACCTGGAGGTAACGCACGCGCACCGCGACAAGATACCGTCCGATTACATCCGCAAGCAGACGCTCAAGAACGCCGAGCGGTACGTCACGCCGGAGCTCAAGGAATATGAGGAAAAAGTCCTCTCCGCCGAAGAGAAGTCGAAGCAGCTCGAGTGCGAGCTGTTCGCACAATTGCGAGAGTCGGTCGCCGCCGCCGCGGCCCGGCTGCAAGCGACGGCCGACGCGCTGGCGGAAATCGACGTGCTGGCCGGCCTGGCGGAGCTGGCCCGCTCGCGCTCGTACGTGCGGCCCACGGTGGTGGCCGAGCCGGTGCTCGACATCGAAGCCGGCCGGCACCCGGTGCTTGATGTCACCGAGCCGGAAGGGACGTTTGTTCCGAACGACGTCACGTGTTCGGCCCGGCAGGCAATTGACGAAGCACGAATGACGAATGACGAATGTCAGAACTCGAACCATCCGTCATTCGACATTCGTCATTCGTCATTCGGATCATTCTTGCTCATCACCGGCCCCAACATGGCCGGCAAGAGCACGTATATTCGGCAGGCGGCCTTGCTCACGCTGATGGCACAAATGGGCAGTTTCGTTCCGGCCCGCCGAGCGACGGTCGGCGTGGCGGATCGAATCTTCGCCCGCGTGGGGGCCAGCGACGAGCTGGCGCGCGGTCAAAGCACGTTCATGGTCGAAATGACCGAGACGGCCCGCATCCTCAACACGGCCACGTCGCGGAGCCTGGTGATCCTCGACGAGATTGGCCGGGGCACGAGCACCTACGACGGACTGTCGCTGGCCTGGAGCATCGTCGAGCACATCCACGACGCGATTGGTTGCCGCACTCTGTTCGCGACGCACTACCACGAGCTGACCGACCTGGCCGAGCAGCTTCCCGGCGTGCGGAACTACAACGTGGCCGTGAAGGAGTGGGAGGACCAGGTCGTGTTCCTGCACCAGATCGTGCCGGGGGCGGCCGACAAAAGTTACGGCATCCACGTCGCCCAACTGGCGGGTGTGCCCCGGAGTGTGAACGACCGGGCTCGCGAGGTGTTGGCGTGGCTGGAGGCGCAGCACCACAGGTCCGACGCAGCCGCTGGCGGCTTCGCAGCCGATGGCTCCTCTTCTTCAAGTCGCCACAACTCATCCAACGGTCAAAGCGCCGGCAGGCCTGCGGCATGGCAAATGACGCTGTTCGGCGTCGAGGATCACCCGCTGCTGGACGAGATTCGCGCCGCGGAGCTCGACGAACTGCGGCCGGTCGAGGCGCTGGAGCTCGTGCATGCGTGGCAGAGGCGGCTCGCCGAGGAACGGTCGCCGGCGCGGAAGTAGCGCGTTGGCGAGGCTTCTGTTTCGCGGTAAGATGGTCGGTTTGCGGTGCGACCGCTAAACCGCCAGCGGTTGGTTGCCTCCGACCTCCGACCTCCGACCTCTCCCGAGCGATGCCACGCTACAATCACGCCACGATCGAGCCCAAGTGGCAAGCCTATTGGGAGCAGCATCGGACGTTCGCCGCGCCGCGGCTGCCGAAGGCTGGCACGAAGAAACTCTACGCGCTCGATATGTTCCCCTACCCCAGCGGCGACGGGCTGCACGTGGGGCACCCCGAAGGCTACACGGCGACCGACATCGTCTGCCGCGCCGCCCGCATGCAAGGCCGCAGTGTGATGCACCCGATGGGCTTCGACGCCTTCGGCCTGCCGGCCGAGGAGCACGCGATCAAAACGGGCCAGCACCCGCGGATTCAGACGGAAAAAAACATCGCCACATTCCGCCGCCAGCTCAAGTCGCTCGGCTTCAGCTACGACTGGGATCGCGAGCTGGCGACGAC
>CAZHIV010000314.1:0-5742 GCA_964532675.1 uncultured Planctomycetaceae bacterium | reverse complement strand
GGAGCCGGGGCGGGGCGGGGGCATGATGTTCCAGCGTTCGACGCCTTCGCGGGCGGCCACCTCGGTAAGCGGGGCCACGGTGGCGATGGGCGCGGTGACTCGCGCGCCGGGCTGCAGCAGCGGCTGGCCGAGGTTGAAGTGGTAAAGCATCTGCATCACCGCGTCGCGGCCGCCGATGTTTTCGACCTCGTCGGTCCAGGTGAACTCGTTGGAGCCGATATCGGTGCTGATCGAGGCGGTAAGCCGCAGGCTTTGGAAATGGAATCGCGACTCGTCGATGGTGCCGCGGAGCGTGAGTCGGCCGGCGTCCTCGTCGACGATCAATTCCACGCGGTGGGCGGGCGTATTGGCGATGCGGCCGTGCAGCGGGCGAAGCAAACGGCCGGCGTCGTCGAACTCCGGCGGGCCGCTCGTCTCCAGGCCGCAGCGGCAAAGCAGCTCGTTGAAGCCGTCGAGCCAGCCGAGACCGGAGGGTTCGAAGAGCGAGACGAACGCGGGGTGGACGGGTTCGCGGACTGGGGATTGCCAGCCGAGTATCGAACCCTCCCCCGGCCCCTCCCTAGAAGGGAGGGGAGAATGGCGGCGGACGCGCCAGATGCCCATGCCGCGGGTGGGCAGTATGTCGATGGTGATCTGGCCATTGTCGATCTCGACGACCTGCACGCCTTCCGAGCGCCCGCCGCGGCAGGTGCGCATGCGGACGCCCCATGCTAACGGGCGATCGCCTTCCAGATCGAAACCATCGCGAACGATCCGGTCCGCGGCATCGATCAGCACGTGCGTCTGACTTGCCATCTCAATAATGCGTTAAAGAGTTCTCACGCAAAGTCGCAGAGACGCAAAGGATCCTATCTGAACGCGGTTGTTGTTCCCGCCTTTGCGCCTTCGCGCCTTGGCGTGAGATTTTACTTGGCGGATGACTTCGTTGCCGGTTCGAGCTTTTCTAGCGTAATGTTGCGGAACCGCACGGTCATCGGCGGGCCCTGATGCACTTGCAGCGCGAAAACGCCCGACCTGGCCCGTTTGTCTCGCTCGCGGTCGACAGCCTCGCTCATCAGCTTGCCGTTGATCTTGTGTCGCAGGCGTGCGCCGCGGGCGACGATGATGTACTTGTTCCAATCGTTGGCGTGGACGTTCTTCTGCAGTTCCGCCGCGTCGGCGAACTGCTCGACGTCGCGCTGGCCGTCGGCGCCGATCGTCACCCGCTCGCCGCGGTTGGCCAGAATTCCGCGGGTGCCCCGCTCGTCGTAGAGGATGCCGGTGTACTGGGGCCCGTCGACGATGTCGGCCTGGTAGCCGCCAACGATCCACTTGGCAGGGTCGATGACGCGGCTGCGATACTGCACGCCGCTGTTGCCGCTCTCAATGCGGTATTCGAGCCGCAGGCGAAAGTCGTCCAGCTCGCCGCCCTTCCAAATGAGAAACGTGTTGTGGTCGATCGGCTTTTCGGCCGTCAGCCGGCCGACGATCGCCCCATCCTCGACGCTCCAGATGGCCGGATCGCCGTCCCAGCCGGACAGATCCTTGCCGTTAAAAATCTTTTGCGGCTTCTCGTCGGCCGCTACGTTAGCACTCATCATCAACAGCACAATGCAAGCCAGGCAAAGCGGGCGGGACATAGTCGGTTCCTCAAAGTAATTCTGTAGGGAACGCCCTCCGCGGCGTTCCGCGCTACTCGATGCGCCGACGGAACGGCACAGTGGCCGTTCCCTACAGCGCCGACGGAACGGCACCGAGGCCATTCCCTACAGCACCAACATACTAGCCACGAAGAGGCTCGAAAAGACACAAAAAACAACGCGCAGACTTCGCCGAGACACGCTCGCCTTCAGGCTTTCGTGTCTTTTCGCGCCTTTTCGTGGTCCTCCACCGTCCGGCCGAGCGCGTACAGCACGCCGACGAGCACGGCCGATTGCAGCGGCAGCAACAGCCAAACGGAGACGCCGTACCCGATGAGCACGGTGCCCAGCAGCGTCGCCACGAGGCCGACGGTCAGCGCGTAGGGCAGCTGCGTGACGACGTGGGCCATGTGGTCGCACGCGCTGGCCTGCGAGGAAAGGATCGTGGTATCCGAGATGGGCGAGCAGTGGTCTCCAAATACCGCGCCGGCCAGCACGCTGCCGATCGAGCAGAGAAAAATCGGGTTCGCGGCAAGCTCACCAGGCCCGGCGACGGACACGGCCGCGGACGCCAGCGGCACGACCATTGGCACGAGGATGCCCATCGTGCCATAGCTGGTGCCGGTGCAAAATGACACGACCGACGCGAGCAGAAAGACGACGGTCGGAAGCCAGGCGGCGAGCGACTCCGGATTGTCTTCGCCCGCCGCTTTCAGCTTGGCTTCGAGGAAAGCGCCCGTATAGAGCCGCGTTTCCTGGAACTGGTAGGTGCCCGGGGGCGTCGGCTCGCCTTCGGCCGATTTGTTGCCCGTCATCCGCGACATGGTCGTGGCGAACCACAGGATGGCCACGGCCGGCGCGACGACGCGCACGCCGCGCCACGCTGCCTCCGTGATTCGCGAGCCGGCGATGCCCACGCCCCAGCGGGCGATTCCCGCTGCCAAAAACACACCGGCTAGTCCGCCATAATACAGCGCCAGACCCGGGTCCGCGGCGCCGAACGCATCGCGCAGCCAGGTGAAGCCGCTGGCCGTCGTGCCGGCGGCCTCCAAGTTCGTCGCCCCGGTCTGATACATGAGCCAGAATACGACGGCGAGCGTGAGCGCCAGCGGAGCGAGCGCATTGATCCAGTGAGTGGTGTGGATTTCCAAGCCGTCGTCGTAGGGATTCCGCCCGAAGCGGCCGGTCGATTCGGGCGAGAACAGGCCGGCGGCGGCGCGGCGCTCGGCACTGAGCATCGGCCCGAAGTCGCGGCCGAGCATCGCCACGAGCATCACGAACAACAACATCTGCAGCAGATAAAAGCGATACGGGATGCAGGCTACGAACAACGCGTAGGGCTGCAGGCCGGACACCAACTCGGGGTTCGCGTTGCTCAGCCCGTCCTGCAAGCAGTTCACCTCGAAGGCGATCCAGGTGGAAATGAGCGCCAGGGCCGCAACGGGCGCGGCCGTCGAGTCGACGATGAAGGCGAGCTTTTCGCGCGAGATTTTGAGCCGATCGAACACCGGCTGCAGCGTGCCGCCCAGCAGCAGGCTGTTGGCGTAGTCGTCGAAAAATACGCCCATGCCCAGGGCCCAGCCGGAGGCCTGGCCGCTGCGCCGCGTGCGGGCCCAGGGGGTGATCGCGTTCACCAAGCCGCGCATGCCGCCCGAAACGTGGATTACGCCGATCATCGCCCCCATCGTGAGGGTGAAGGCGAAGAGGCGCAGCCGGCCCGGGTCGATGAGCGACTGCCAAAGGTGCGTCTCCAGCACGTTCACGCCGGCCGGAACCGGGTGGCCATGGGACATCACGAGCGCACCGACGACGATACCCGCCAGCAGCGAGAGCAACACCCGCCGCGTGATGATCGCCAGGCCGATTGCCACGATCGGCGGGGCGATGCTGAGCCAACCGTACGGATGTTCGGGCATGGGAGCAGGGGAATGACGAATGACGAATGACGGAACGACGAATGGCGGAAAGATGAACGATGAAGGATGAACGATGGATTGGGGAAGAAAAATTGGATCAAGTTATGGCGGTGGGGTGTTCGAGTAGCGTGACGCGGCCGGTGTCGGCGTCGAGTTTGATTTGAACGCCCATGGGGAGTGTGAGGTTATGCTGTGTGTGACCGGCCGGGAAGCCGGCCAGGACGGGGATGCCCAATCCGCCGAGATACTCGTCGAGCAGCGCCTCGACCGCCGACGCTGGTTCCGGCACGTCCCCGTCGTCGTACGAAAAGCTGCCGACGAGGATTCCGGCGGCCGACTGCAGTTTGCCGGCCAGTGCGAGCTGCGCCAAGTAGCGATCGATGCGATACAGCCGTTCGCTGACGTCCTCGATAAACAGGATGCGGCCGGCCGAGTCGATCTCGAATGGAGTCCCCATCAGGCCGCAGAGAACGGCCAGGTTGCCGCCGGTAAGCGCGCCCGTCGCGACGCCGTCGGTAACGGGCCGCAACGCGACGCGATCCATGTTGGCAAACTCAAAATCGTAGCCGGGCTGCTCTGGCGACTGCTCGTCGGCCGACACCGCCCGCCAGAGCGCGGCCTCGTTCGCGGCCGGCATCTCGTCGCTCTTGCCGAAACCGTCCTGCAGGTTGGGGCCGTGGAACGTGACCAGGCCGGCCCGTTGCTGGATCGCGATGTGCAACGCGGAGATGTCGCTGAACCCGATGAACACCTTAGGGTGACGCCGGATCACTTCAAATTCGATGCGCTCGAGCAGCCGCACGACTCCGTACCCGCCGCGGGCACACCAGACGGCGGTCGTCTCCGGATCGGCGAAAGCGGCCAGGAGCTCGCCGGCGCGCGCCCGATCGTCGCCGGCCAGGTAGGCGCACGAACGGTAGATGTCGCCGTACGTCTTGGTGTGAAACCCTCGCTCTCGCAGGCGCGCGAGTGCGCGGTCGATCCGCTCGCGATCGACCGGGCCTGCGGGCACGACGACGCCGATCGTGTCGCCTCGCCGCAGCGGGTTGGGCTTTTGGAGGGTCATGGTGGTGAAGAGCTAAACCGCAAACGGTGGAGCGGGTTGGTTGGTGATAGTCGTGTTTTCAGCGGCCGGCGTAGAGCGCGTATCCGACGACGATGGCGGCGGCGATGCCCGCGACGTCGGCCCACAGGCAGGCGGCCAATGTGTGGCGAATTTTCTTGATGCTCACCGCCCCGAAATACACAGTGATGATGTAGAACGTCGTCTCGGTGCTGCCCATCATGATCGAGGCGGTCATGCCCAAAAAGCTGTCGGGCCCGTGGACGTCGAAGATCTCCACCATCACGGCCCGGGCGCCGCTGCCGGTGAGCGGCTTGGTGAACGCCAACGGCAACAGATCGAGCGACTCGGTATACGCGCCCAGCCCGACCGTTTGCATCGCGATGCTGATGCCGTACTTCATGTCGTTGAAGATGCCGCTGGCGACGAAGACCTTTATCACGAACAGCATGGCGACGAGGTAGGGAATGATCATCACGGCGATGCCGAAGCCCTCTTTGGCCCCGGTGACGAACGACTCGTACATGGGCACGCGCTTGTAAGCGCCCCAGGTGATGATCAGCAAGATGGCCGCGGGGATCGCCCACTGGCTGACGACGTCCATCGCCGCGATAAAACTAGCCATGACGTTCTCCCTCGTCGGTGGGCGGTGTGTCGGCCGCGTCGCCGGAGGCGGGCCCGTCGGCGGCGACCCGGTACGCGGGCCGGCGCGAGAGCCAGCGGGCCGCGATCACCGCCACCGACGTGCTAACGGCCGTAACCAGGATCGTGCCGCCGAGCGGCTCGGCCGCGTTCTGGCTGCCGCTCAGCGCGCGGTAGCCGATGATCGTGAACGGAATGATCGTGACGCTGCTGGTGTTGATGGCCAGGAACATCGCCATGCTATCGGTGGCCGTATCTTTCACAGGATTCAGCTCCTGCAGCTCGGTCATAGCTTTGAGGCCCATGGGCGTGGCAGCGTTGTCGAGGCCGAGCATGTTGGCCGAGATGTTCATGAGCATCGCGCCCTGGGCGGAATGGCCGTCGGGAACTTCAGGAAACAGCCAGCGCATGATCGGCTGCAGGAGCCGGGCGAAGGCGTCGACCAGTCCGGCGTCCTTGGCGATGTTCAAGAGGCCCAGCCAGAGGGCCATGATGCCGATCA
>CAZHIV010000313.1:0-9252 GCA_964532675.1 uncultured Planctomycetaceae bacterium | reverse complement strand
TGGCTGCTGTGCTGGGCATCGCGTAGCGGTCGACGGGGGCGGCTGATTGAGTGGCGGCGGGCGCGGCAGCCACGGTCGTGCCTGGTTGGTAACCGTTCGGATCGTAGGGCGCCGCCGCCGGCGCATTGGCGGCGGCTACCGGCGTAGTGTTGGGCACGCCGCCGGCCGGCGTCGCCATGCCGGGTGCGGGCGACGCGGTCGCCTGAGCGGTGGGCGCGGTGCTCGGATAATTCGCCAGCGGCGCGTTGGCCAGCGTGGAAAGCGAGGCGGATGGAGCCGGGCTTGTTGCCGGCGGCGTGCCGGCCGCGGCGAGATTCGCCGACGAGGGCGGGGCGGCCGGCTGCAGCGAGCCCGATTCCACGACTTGCGGCACCGACTGCGCCGACGGCAGCGCGGGCGCGGCGGACCGGGCCAGCACGGATGTATCTTCCGGTCCCTCGTGCTGTTTCCACCATGCCCAGCGCGGTCCCGATTGGCAGCCGGCCAATCCGGCCACGATGGCTGCGAGCGAAATCGCGCGAATGGCTGAGAGTCTCATGTTCGTGCTACCCCGGCTTGAACAGATTCACGTCGTTGGGCCCCACCTGCCTATCGAATTCGAATGCCAGGCACGCATCCCATCGGAATGCCACGGAAAGACCATGGCCCGTGCGGCGAAAGGCCCGATCTTTACGAATCTTCGGCAGGTTCCGTCCGCGACGTTTACCGAAAGACGAGCGGCGGCCGAGCCGCCTGCGTTCGTTGCCCCAACGCCCGTGCAGGCGACAGCATTCTACGGGCGTAGAGGCTTCAAACGCGGCCGGATTATAGATGCGCGCCCCGCGCGGTCAATGGCAGTACGCCGCTAGCAGGACCGGCGATTTACGGACTCAATAAATACACCAGCCCGCGGCGCTAGCACGGGATGTCGGGCCGTCCCTTGCTTGCGCTGCGGGCTAGTGTTGCCGTCGGCTGTTAGTCCTTCGCCGCCTTGTAGCGGTCTTCGACGGCTTGCCAATCGACGACATTCCACCACGCGGTTATGTAGTCGGGCCGGCGGTTCTGGTAGTTGAGATAGTAGGCGTGCTCCCACACGTCGAGCCCGAGCACCGGCGTGCAAGGGCAATCGACCAGACCTTTCATCAGCGGGTTGTCTTGATTCGGCGTCGAGCAGACGCACAGCTTTCCGTCTTTGACGCCGAGCCAGGCCCAGCCGCTGCCGAAACGGGTTGTCGCCGCCTTGGCGAAGTCTTCCTTGAATTTCTCGAAGCCACCGAGGTCGCTGTCGATGGCCTTGGCCAGCTCGCCGCCGGGCGTGCCGCCGCCCTTGGCGCTCATGATGGTCCAGAACAGGGAGTGATTGGCGTGCCCGCCGCCGTTGTTTCGCACGGCCGTGCGGATGTCGGTGGGTACGCTTTCAATGTTGCGGCACAAATCCTCGATGCTTTGCTCCGCGACGCCCTTGCCCTCCAGAGCCTTGTTGACGTTATCCACGTACGCCTGATGATGCTTGCCGTGATGGATCTCCATCGTGCGGGCATCGATGTGCGGCTCCAAGGCGTTCGACGGGTATGGCAGCGGCGGTAGTTTGTAAGCCATGATTCGCGTCTCCAGACGTGGTTATGGATAGGGATGGTGCGCGTTGAGCGACTACCTGCAAGATACCGCTGGAGCGGTCGTTTGACAATCGGCCGCCGCGCGACCCGCGCGGACGAAGAGAAGCCAGGTTGAGGCGCCGCGAAGTCGTCGCGTAGAGATTTCGACAATCTGGCCGCCACAAAGAACGCGACGCGCCAGCGTGGAAGTTCGCCGACTTTTTTCGCCGGCGCGTCGAGGCAGAGGAGAACAGCATCAAACCCGGGGGCTAGCGCCCCGCGGCTGATCAGATCAGGCGACCCGCGCGTTATTCGGCGATCGAATTCGTTTCGATGCTTTGCAGGAGCTGTGCGAGCCGCTCGCGCTGGCGGTCGATGGCTTCGAGCTGCGCGGCCAGATCGCTGACGAGCTCCTGCTTCATCAGGCGCCGATCGGCGGGTTCGCTCTTGGCGTTGGCGCCGCTTGGCCCGTCGAAGCGGGCGAACACCTCGTCGACGACGCAGGCATCGTTCGTGGAACGGGCGCTTTGGGTATTCGCCGTCGTGCGCGCCGCCGGCCGCTTGCGGGCACCGGTGCCTGCCATTGCGATTTCGATCGGTTCCTGTCTCATGTTTCCATCCTGCGAAAAGCGGTGAGTTATTCGGCTACGGCGCCGGCGGCGGCCGCTTCGGCGGCCTCGCCGTCGTCCTCGCGGGCCATCAGGTACGATTTCAGGCTGCCCAACAGGCGGCGGGCCTTTTCCATCGCGACGTCGCGGCGGCGATCGCGGTCGCGCCGCGGCCGGATCGTGACGGCGATCATCGTTTCGGCGTAAGTGCCCGCCGCGAAGCCCTGCGTGTTCGTGCGCTCGACGTGCCGCTGCGACAGTTTCAGCTCGATCACGAACGTCATGGGCCGATCGTTGGCCCGGCGGTTCGCGTCGGACTGTCCGTCGGTGACGACCAGATGCAGCTCGTTGTCGTCGGTTTTGGCGATCTTGGCGTCGTGGTCGGCGATGAACCCGCGCAACTTCTGCACGGCGACTTCGATGGGCACAAGGGTCACGAGGCTGGCCTCGAGGAGCGATCCGCCGCGCCACGAACGGAAGGGCCACCAACTGCGCTTGACTGTTTCTTCCATCATTCCGTCCCCTAGTTGAACGACCTGGTTTCGACCCTGGTCTTTGGCCTGGAGCAGCGCGCGATCGGCCCGCCGCAGCATCGTCTCCGGCGTGTCGCCGGCTTGCAGCTCCGTCACGCCGAAGCTGGCGGTGACCGAATTGTTGCCCAGGCAGGAGTGCTTCACATCCGCCAGCGTCTCGCGAATGCCGTCGGCCTTGCGGGCGGCGGCGGCATTCGTGCAGTCGGCGCACAGAATCGCGAATTCCTCGCCGCCGTACCGCGCGACCAGGTCGCCGGACCGGCACATCGACTTCAGCAGCGACGCGAACGTGATGATCGCTTCGTCTCCCGCCTGGTGCCCGTGCGTATCGTTGATCGACTTGAAGTGATCCAGGTCGCACATGATGAGGCTGCACGGCAGATTCGATTCTTGATGCGCCGCGACGAAGTTATTGAGCATCCGGTCGAACTCGGCCCGGTTGGCCAGTTGGGTCATCGGGTCCTTGACGACCTGGGCGTGAAGCGCCTGGCATTTCTCTTCCAGCGACATTTCCGACGAAACGTCGTGCAGCAGCACGGTGGCGCCGTGGGTCGCGCCGTCGTTGCTCCGGACCGGAATGGCGTGCAGATCGACTTTTACGTGGCGACCCTGGCGTCCCATGATGCTGACCCTCCCCAACCATTGGACCCCGGTGGAGATCGCGTGCGCGATCGGGCAATCTTCGTTTGCGATACGCTGTTCCCGGGCGTTGCACATGTCCATCAGGCTCGGCAGGAACGTCCGGCCGCAGGCCGCGGCGCCGCTTACGCCGGTGAGTCGCTCGACGCCCGTATTCCAGAGCAGGATCGTGGCCTGGCTGTCGACGAACACCACGCCGTCGTGCATGTTGTCGATAAGCTTCTTTTCAAATAGCGAGGTGATGGAGTCGGCGGGCGTCTCGGGCCGGGCGTACTCCGTGATGACTTTCCACGGCAGATTGCTGCCGTCCTGCGGCAACCCGTGCAGCCAGCGGCGAGCCAACTTCTCGGTCAACAAGTTCTGGTCTTGCGAGAAGAGCTGTTCGAACGACCGGACCAGCTCCGGATCGAACTGGCTGCCGGCGTACTCGAACAGCTCGGCCAGCGCCCGTTCGCGCGAACGAGCGGGCCGGTAGACGTGGTCGGTGGTCATCGAATCGAAGGCGTCGACGATCGAGAGCATCCGGGCCGCCAGCGGCAGCTCGTCGCCTTGCCGTTCTTGCTGCCGGCCGGCCGGTGCATACCACGAGCGGCTGTAATGGACGATCTCCAGCAGGGACTGCGGGACGCCGCAACTGGCCAGGATTTCTTCGGTCCGGGCCGCGTGCCGCGACATGAGGGCCACTTCCTCGGGCAGCAGCCGGCAGGGCTTGAGGAGCACCTTGTCGGGCACGCCGACTTTGCCCACGTCGTGGAGCAGGGCGGCGACCTCGAGCAGGTCGCGCGTCTCGTCGTCGAGTTCCAAGTGTGCGGCCCACGAGCTGCAGCCGAGTGCCACCCGCAGACAGTGGGCGGCGGTCGGCGGATGCTTGGCCCGCAGTGTGGTGTACAGGCCGCTGGCCATCCCCAACCGGGCTTGCACCAATCGGTTCTCTTGGGCGGTGTCGCGCTTTTCGGCCAGCGACTGCCCGCTTTCGGCCGCCGCTTCGTCCAGCGAATGCAGCAGCGACGAGATCTCGCACACCTGCTGCGCCGTTGCCGGAGTGGAAACGTCCGGGACCGGCGGCGCGGTTGGCGCCGCCACGAACGAGGTTGAATTCACAGTCTCAGCCATGGTTGTCCTTCGCTGCGACGCGGCTCCCGGCGTCACCTGCGCATGCGGCCGACGGCGGCCAACGGCGCGAAACGATCGGCTGCCGCTCCGGCAGCACAACTCCCGGCAACCCTACGTCACAGTCAACCTGCTAGCAAAGCACTTCCGGCCGTTTGCACGGTCGCAGTGCCGTCGGCGCTGGGCACTTTGAAGCCGGAATACAAAGGCGGGGATAATCAGCATCTCGGGAAGCCTCCAACTCGCCGCAGGCGTTATAACCCGGCGCCGCCGCAGCGGGCGTCAGTTGCCAGCACCGGAATGCCGAAGTGGATTATGCGCCTCGTGAGGGATGTACGAGTTGGCGCTATCGTTTCGTTCCCGTCGCTCGCCGTGGGTCGGGCCCCCGCCCGACAGACCGCGGCCCTATCGCATCATGGTCAATTTCCCAGGCCGCAACGGACGGCGTCGCCGCGTGCTGAACGAGGAAGTGCTCGCCGCTTCCGGCGCGCGGACCTCGCTGCGCGCCGTAACCGAGGAACAATCGAGCCATCAGCCGTCGCGGTACAGCGAGGCGGCCGGGGTCGAAAACCACCCGCAAATCACCGACTTCATACCCCGTCGCTACCGCTCCATCGCCCTGTTGGTCGTCGCGGGCGTGACGAGCACGACCGCGCTGGCCGGGCTGCACTACGCGGCCCCGGCGCTGCCGGCCGCCATCAACGTGGCCGGCGTGCCGCCGTTCGATCTGGCATCCGCGGGAAGCGTGGCGGACTGGGTTGCCGCCGTCGTGCTCCTGCTCGCATCGGGGCTCTGCCTGCTGGTGTACTCGCTTCGAAGGCATCGCATCGATGATTACCGCGGACGCTATCGGATCTGGCTCGCAGCCAGCGCCGCCTGCATGCTCCTCAGCGCGAACAGCGTGGCGGGGCTGCACCATGTGCTGGCGTACACGCTGAGCCACGCAACAGGCTGGACGGCGCTACGCGGTGGCGCCGTGTGGTGGCTGGCCGTGGCCGGTCTGCCACTCGGCTGGATCGTTCTGCGAACGCTGCGCGACGTGGTGGAATGCCGACTGGCCGCCACGCTGTGGGTCGCCGCCATCGCCTGCTATACGGCGGCCGGTGCCTCGTACCTTGGCCTGGTCCCGGCCGTTGCACCGCAAATCGACTCGATGCTCGACGCCGTACTGGCGCTGCTGGGCCACTGGCTGATGCTGGCCGCGGTCGTGTCGTATGCCCGGTATGTCGTCCTCGACGCCCAGGGGCTCGTTCCGCTTCGCAAACCCTCGCAGCAACCGAAAAAGGCGAAAGCCAGTTCGCGACAAGAAAGCCGCGCCACGACGCTGCCGATTTCTTCCGGCGGAGCGCAGACAGCCGCCGCCAAAGCGTTGCGGGGCGAATCGACGACGGATGATGCGTGGATCGACGGCAGCCGGCCGGAGCGCGAGCGCTACGACCACGACAGCGACGACAGCGGCGACGATTCGGCAGGCGGCCCGCGCAAGCTCAGCAAGGCCGACCGCAAGCGGCTCCGCAAGCTGAAGGCCCAAAACCGCGCGGCTTAGCGGCGCGCCGGCGACCCGTTGGGGTCGCGGCTGGCATTTGGGCCCTGGATGCCGATTGCCGGATGCTGGATACTGGACATCCTCCAATCCAGCCATCTAGCATCCAGCATCCGACATGCCTGTCCGCACGCGATTCGCTCCCAGTCCCACAGGCTACCTGCACATCGGCGGTGTGCGGACGGCCCTGTTCAATTGGCTTTTCGCCAAAGGGCAGGGTGGGCAGTTCATCCTCCGCATCGACGACACCGATGCGCAGCGGAACGTCCAGGAGGCGCTCGCGCCGATCCTCCACGGCTTGAAGTGGTTGGGCCTCGATTGGGACGAAGGGCCCGACATCGGCGGCCCGCATGCACCCTATTACCAGTCGCAGCGGCTCGACAAGTATCAGGCGGCCGTGAAAAAGCTGCTCGACGGCGGTGCCGCCTATCGCGATTACGCCAAGCCGGAAGAGCTGCAAGCCGAGCGCGACGCGGCCCAAAAAGCCGGCCGGCCCTTCGTGTACAGCCGCACCTGGAGGGCCGACACGGACGCGAAAGCGCAAGAATTCGAGCGGGAAGGCCGCCAGGGCGTCGTGCGGCTGCTCATGCCCCGCGAGGGCCAGTTCGTCTTGAACGACCTCGTGCGCGGCGAGGTCCGCGTCGATTGGGCCAGCGAGCAGGACCACGTCATCCAACGGGCCGACGGCACCTGCCTCTACCACCTGGCGACCGTCGTCGACGACCACGACATGCAAATCTCGCACGTAATCCGCGCCGAAGAGCACCTCTCCAACACGCCCCGCCAGGCGTTCCTGTTCGAGCGCCTCGGCTACGACGTGCCGCGATTCGCCCACCTGCCCTACGTGGCCGAGCCGGGTAGCAAAACGAAACTCAGCAAGCGCAAGCTGGAGAAGTACCTCAAGAACCGCGAGTTCGCGCAGCTCATGCAGCACGGCCAGTCGATCGCCGAGCGAGTCAGCCTGGCGGTTGCTTTGGAGACGTTCAACCCAGTGATCGTCGATTTCTACGAGCAGGTGGGCTACTTGCCCGATGCCTTGCTGAATTACCTGCTGCTTCTGGGCTGGTCGCTCGACGACAAGACCGAAGAGTTCTCGCGCGACGAGATGCTTCGCCACTTCTCGCTGGAGCGCGTGAACAAAGCGCCCGCGAGCTTTGACCCCGAGAAGCTGATGGCTTTTCAATCGCGGGCGATGCAGAAGCTGCCCATCAAGCAGCGGGTCGCGCTGGTGGTGACGTTCCTGCAGCGTGCCGGGTGGGTGCCGCAGCCGCCGCCCTGCGATACGGCGCCGTACGTGACGCGCATCGTCGAGGCTGCCGGCGATCGCCTGAAAGTCGCCGGCGACATCCTCGACTATGACGACTTCTTCGTCGCCGACGACCAGCTGCGCTACGACGAGTCGGCATTCGAGAAGCGGATTCGCAAACCGGCGGGCGCCCCAGAGCTGCTGCTGAAGTTCCGCGATGAACTGGCGGTGGTCGAACCCTTCACGGCCGACGCGCTCGAAAAGGCGATGCACGCGTTGGTCGAATCGCAGGGTCTCAAGATCGGCGACATCGTGCACGCCGTGCGCGTGGCCGTCACCGGAAAACCGGTCGGCTTCGGCCTCTTCGACACGCTGGCGATCCTCGGCCGCGACCGCTGCCTGGCGCGGATCGGCCGGGCTCTTGAAATGGCCGCCGAAACGCGTACATTGAATGCTGGAACAGAATGAGGCCGTGGCGAGGTATTTCCGCTGTGGCCGGGGTCTGAGACCCCGGCTACAAGTCCGCTCCCCGCTTCTCCTCTCATGTCTCTCGGCTCGCCCAAAATGGAGCGACGCGAACAGGCCATTGAAGCCACGCGGCGGCGGCTGCGGCGGCTGGAGATCGAGGCCCATCGCATCAAGGCCGAGCTCGCGCGGCTCGAGGCGGAGTATGAAGACGACGTCGCCGACTGGCTGAGCCGCAAGGTGCGTCGCCGCGCGTCGCCCTCGAAGCCGCGCCGCGCGGACCCGCCCCATTTGGACGAAAGACGATCCGCAGTCGAGGACGAGAGCAGCCCATCGGTCCTGCGGTTCGATCGGTCCGCTGTGGCGAGGGACCTCGACCAGGGCGAGAAATCCAATGTCCGCAGTATTACTTCGGTTCGACCCAAGCCCGCGGCGCCACTGGTCGTGGCGTCCGACGAGGCCGGTCCGCCGGCACGGCCGCGCAACGTCGCTCGCAAGAACGCGTCGCCGCTGCTGCTCAGCCTGGCCGTCCACGCGGTCGCCATGGTGCTGTGCATTACGCTCACGTTCGCCACGCTGGTGCAGCAAAACACGCCGCTATTGGCCAGTCCCACGCTTCTCGACGAGCAAGTGAGCGCCGAGATCAGCGACATCGAAATCGAGCCGACGAAGTTCGAGGATTCCGAGCTGCAGAACGTCGTCGCGGAGGAACCCGAATTCAACGTCGCCGACAACCTTCTTCGCGAGTTCGAGCCGACGGAGTTGGGTGTCGGGACGCAGCCGTTGGGCGACATCGGCCAGCTCGACGCGCTGCCGAGCGACCTGGGCACGCTGATGGCCGGCGCCGGCTCGCCGGGCGGCGGGAAGCCGGGCGGACCGCTCGGCGAAGCCGTGTTCTTCGGCGCCCGCTCGAAGGGCGACCGATTTGTGTTCGTCGTCGACAACTCGAGCAGCATGAAGGGCGGCCGGCTCGAAACGGCCACGGCCGAGCTGCTGCGGACCATCGATTCGCTGTCGCCGCGCCAGACTTTTTACGTGATCTTCGTCAGCGACGAGACGTACCCGATGTTCTACCCGGTTCCCGCCGATGCACTGCTGCCCGCGACGCCGGCGAACAAGAAGCGGCTCGCCGAATGGCTGCCCAAGGCGATCCTGGCCTCCGGCAAGAGCCGCGAGCTGATCAAGGCGATGGACATGGCCGCCGCGCTGCGGCCGCACGCGGTGTTCCTGCTGTGGGACGGCGATTTGAAGTACAGCGAAAAGGTGCGAATCGACGTGATGACGCATCTGACGCGGCCCAACCAGTGGGATTTTGCGATTCACACGCTGGGGATGGGCGTCAATTCGCTCGACGCCGAGTTCAATCTCACGTCGATCGCGCAGGCGCACGGCGGCACGTTCCGGAAAGTAGACGTGCCGGCGGCGCGTGCGCGGTAACGCGCCCTGTAGCCGGGCTCTATGAGCCCGCTCCCTTTTCAGTCGGGTTTGCCGGCCTCGAAGAGGCCGGCTACAATCCGACATGGCTCACGACCAT
>CAZHIV010000312.1:0-2706 GCA_964532675.1 uncultured Planctomycetaceae bacterium | reverse complement strand
CGGATCGACGCGCGAGTCGCTGCAGGTGATCAGCAGCGCCTCGGGCGATTGGCCGGCCGCCAGCCGCTCGAACAGCGCCCGGTTCTGCGGGTAGACGTCGCGTTGAAAGGCCCGCACGCCGGCGATGATGTCGTCCATGGAAGCACCATTCACCATCTAGCCGACGGGCGCTGCCAATTGCCGGGCAATGTTTCGGTTCTCGCGCTGCACGAGCTGGCCGCAGGCGGCGGCGATGTCGGCGCCGAGCGAGTAGCGGATGGTCGTCGTGAAGCTGGCTGCGCGGAGGATCGCGGCGAAGGCATCACGCTGCGGGCGGGCGGTCGAACGCAAGTGGGGCGCGGATTCGATCGGATTGTAGGGGATCAGATTCACGTGCACTTTGAGGCCGTTCATCCAGGCCGCCAGCTCGCGAGCGTCCTCCAGCGAGTCGTTCACGCCGCAGAGCATGAGGTACTCGATCATCAGGGTATTGTTCTGGATCTGGTTGACCTTGGCGACGGCGGCGCGCAGCTCGTCGAGCGTGTATTTGGCCGCCAGCGGAATCAGTTGCTGGCGGGTCGCCTGCCGCGCGCTGTGCATGCTGAGAGCCAGGTTTACTTCCGGAAATCGCCGGGCCGCGCGGACCATCGCGTCCGGGATGCCCACGGTGGAAATTAGTATCCGGCCGGGCGGGTGATGGAACATCTCGGGGGAGAGCAGGGCGGCGACCGCTTCGTAGACAGCTTCCTCGTTGTGCAGCGGCTCGCCCATGCCCATGAAGACGATGTTCCGCACGCGGCGATTTTCGCGCTGCATTCGCTCGCCGGCCAGCACTACCTGGTCCAGGATTTCGGCCGCCGACAGATTCTTGGCGATTCCCATTTGGCCGGTGGCGCAGAATCCGCAGGCCGCCGCGCAGCCGACTTGCGAGGAGACGCACAGCGACACGCGCCCGGTGCCGGTCCGCATAATGATCGACTCGATCAGGTAGCCGCCCTGTGTGCGGAGCACGAGCTTAGTCGCGCCGTCGAGCTGCGAATCGCGAGTCTCGACCACGGCGAGCGGGTGAAACTCCACCCGGCGCGCAAACTCATCGCGCACGTCTGCCGGCAGTTCCGCCAGCGCCGCCTGGGCACCGAGAAACTTCTTGCACAGCGCCGTGCGCAGCGCCCGCAGCCGCCGCGGCTCGAATTTCAACTCCGCCCGCAGCCGATCCACCGCGGGCGAGTCGTAGATGCTGATTTGATTAGTCATGTTTTTGATTTGCCACGAAGGACACAAAGGACACGAAGAAAAAGAGGGTTCCCACGGGCAATGGAACGGTTTATCCAAAAGGGTTCGCAAGCCTCGCACGATAGCAAGCATGAACAGTCCGTCGTGCTCTTTGCGTCCTTCGTGGTTCAAAATTCAAGCAATGATTCTCTTACTCGCTTCGCCGGCGGTTTCGCAGACGTAGCGCGGCACGGCGTAGCCCGGCAGTCGTTCGCGCAACTGGTTGATGATTTGCCGGCCGGTGTCGGCCGGCACCTCGAAGTGTGCCGCGCCGGCTACGCGGTCGAGCTGGTGTAAATAGTACGGCATCACGCGCAGGTCGACCAATCGCTCGCACAAAGCGGCCTGGGCTTCGACCGAATCGTTCACCCCGGCCAGGAGCACCGCCTGATTCAACAGCACGATGCCGGCGTCGGCCAGCCGCGCCACAGCGGCCGCCACGTGCGCGTCGAGCTCCTGGGCGTGATTGGCGTGCAGGACGACGATCGGCGTCAACCGCGAGCCGCGCAAGGTGTCGATGAGCTGCTCGGTGACGCGCTCCGGAATCATGATCGGCAGCCGCGTGTGAATCCGCAGGCGGCGGAGGTGACCGATCGCGGCCAGCCGGCCGACAAAAGCCGCCAGCGTCGCATCGCCCAGCGTCAGCGGATCGCCGCCGCTGAGGATCACTTCGTGCACCGTTTCGTCGCCGGCGATTTCTTCCAGCGCCGGCCGCCAGTCGTCGAGCGATCGCGGCGCGTCGTTATACGGAAAGTCGCGGCGGAAGCAGTAACGGCAATGCACCGCGCAGGTGCCGGTCACGATCAACAGCACGCGGCCCCGATACTTTTGCAATAGGCCTGGCCGCCGGGTCGCCGCCGCGTCGTCGACCGGGTCGGCGACGAAGCCGGGCATCGCCACGGTTTCCTCGGCCAGCGGCAGCACTTGCCGCAGCAGCGGATCGGCCGGGTCGCCCGGCCGCATCCGGGCCAGAAAGCCCCGCGGCACGAACAGCGAAAACTGTCCGCCCGCCGCCCGAGCCGCCCGCGACAAATCGGGAGGCAAGTCGAGCAACCGGCAAAGCTCGTCGGCGTCGCGCACCGCGCCCGCCATCGCCGCTTGCCACGAGGCGTACCGCGGCACCGGCAATCTGGGGCGGACAACGGGCGGTGGAACGGATAAAATGGCCATTCGCGTTGGACGTGTTTCGACTGTTTTATTTTCTCACGCAAAGGCGCCAAGCCGCGAAGACCGCTAAGAATGATTACCACAAAGCCCACAAAGGACACAAAGAATTGTTGAACGCTATTTGACGCTAATGCGCGCTAATTCTTTTGCTCTAGTGGTCTGTCAGTCTTGATTTGATGGCGGAGATTTGGTTTCCTGTCGAAGTCATTTTTTCTCGGCAAGGAGGCCAGTCATGGGTAAGCGATATCGCGTCACTTTGGAGAAGGAAGAGCGGCAGAATTTGGACCA
>CAZHIV010000311.1:0-6972 GCA_964532675.1 uncultured Planctomycetaceae bacterium | reverse complement strand
CACCTGAAACCCGACACCCGACACCTAACAGCTCCCATGATGACCGACCCGATTGCCGATATGCTGACCTGCATCCGCAATGCCGTGCGCATTGAGCGTCCCCAGGTCGAGTTGCCGCTTTCGAAAGTGAAGCGCGGCCTCGCCGAGGTGCTCAAGCGGGAAGGTTATATCTGGGACTGGCGGGAGGAAGAGGAAGAGGGCGCGCCGGTTAAGCAATTACTGATTCAACTCAAGTACGGCCCGAACGGCGAGCGCGTGATCCGCAGCATCCGCCGGGTCAGCAAGCCGGGCCGCCGCGTGTACAGCCAGGCCGGCCGCCTGCGGCCAGTGCTCAACGGTTTAGGTATTTCCATCATCAGCACCAGCCGCGGCGTCATCAGCGACCGCGAAGCGCGCCAGAAAAACCTGGGCGGCGAAGTTTTATGCGAGGTTTGGTAGGTCGCATTGTTAGCGATTGGAAGAATAACACTGATGCTTTTTTCCGTAGTCCGTAGTCCGTAGTCAGTTGCGGCTGATCTACAACGGACCACGGACAACGGACAACGGACAACGGACCACGGACAACCATGTCTCGAATCGGCAAAAAACCAATTTCCGTCCCCAGCGGCGCCACAGTCAGCGTCGCCGGCCGCGATATTACCGTCGAGGGGAAGCTCGGCAAGCTCGAGTACAAGCACCGGCCGGAGATCGGCGTCGAGGTGCAGGGCGACGGCAAGTCGATTGTCTGCACCCGCAGCAGCGAGGTCCGCGAGGTCCGCGCCTACCACGGCCTCACGCGGGCACTGATCCAGAACATGCTCGTCGGCGTTACCGAAGGGTACGAAAAGAAGCTCGAGATCCAGGGCGTCGGCTACCTGGGCGCTATCCAGGGCGACACCCTGCAGCTCCGCGTCGGCTTCGCCAACGAAGTGCACAAGAAAATACCAAAGGGCCTGGACGTCACCTGCCCCGATCAAACGCATATCGTTATCAAGGGCACCGACAAGCAGCAAGTGGGCCAGTTCGCCGCGGAAGTTCGCTCGGTCCGCAAACCGGAACCCTACAAGGGCAAGGGCATCCGCTACGACGGAGAACAAGTACGCCGCAAAGCCGGCAAGACAGCAACGTAACAGCGGAGGGCTCAGGGCTGAGGGCAAAGAGCCAGAAACGCTCTGGCACTCAGCCCTTAGCCCTCCGCACTTAGCTCGCAACAAACCATGGACCATTCCAAACAACTCGTACAGCAACGCCGGCGGCGGGCCTTTCGCGTGCGCAAGCGGCTGCGCGGCACGGCCGAGCGGCCCCGCCTCAGCGTCGTCCGCAGCCACAAGCACATCGCCGCCCAAATCGTCGACGACGAGTTGGGCAAAACGCTCGCCGCCGCTTCGTCGTTGGACAAAAAGCTGTCCGGCCAATTGAAGACCGGCGGCAACCGCGACGCGGCCCAGGCCGTCGGCAAGGCCATCGCCGAGCGGGCCATCGCCGCCGGCATCAAGGCCGTCTGCTTCGATCGCGGCGCTTACCGGTACCACGGTCGCGTGGCCGCCCTGGCCAACGCCGCCCGCGAAGGCGGGCTGAGTTTTTAATTACGCTATTTAGCCCCCGGTCACTGACCGGGGGCTAATTGCAAGAACGACAATTACCGAAGGACCCCATTGTGCCAACCGAGACAAGCGAACGAATCCAAGGCGAGCTGACGGAGAACATCGTCAAGATCAAGCGCTGCGCCGCCGTGGTGAAGGGCGGCCGGCGGTTCAGCTTCGCGGCGATGATCGTCCTCGGCGACCAGCGGGGCAAGGTGGGCTGGGGCTACGGCAAGGCCAACGAGGTCCCGCCCAGCGTCGAGAAAGCCCGCAAGGAAGCCATGCGCAGCCTGGTCGCCGTGCCGCTCGATGGCTCGACCATTTCCCACGTCGTGGAAGGCCGCTACGGCGCCGCCCACGTCATCCTGCTGCCGGCTGCCCCCGGCGCCGGCGTGATCGCCGGTTCGGCCGTGCGGGCGGTGTGCGAAGCCGCCGGAATTCACGACATCCTCACCAAGAGCTTCGGATCGAACAACCCCGTGTCGCTGGTGAAGGCCACCTTCGCCGCACTCAAGCGGCTGCGGCCCAAGGGCGACGTCGAACGTCTGCGTGGAGTGACCCTCTGATGAACCTCAACGACATCCATCGCGGCGTCCACACGGCCAAGCCGCGCAAGCGCCTCGGCCGAGGCATCGGCTCCGGCCACGGCAAGACGGCCGGCCGCGGCCACAAGGGTCAGGGCTCGCGCAACGGCGTCTCCTTCCTGTCCATTTTCCAGGGCGGCACGATGCCGCTGGTGCGCCGAATCCCCAAGCGCGGCTTCAACAACCGCTGGGCGAAGTCCGTGCTGGTCGTCAACATCGGCGACTTGAACGACGCGTTCAAGTCGGGCGACTCGGTCACGCCCCAGAAGCTCGCCGAGGCCAACCTCGTGAAGGGCCGCTACGACGAGCTCAAAATCCTCGGCGACGGCGAAGTGACCAAAAAGCTGAAGATTTCCGCGCACCGCTTCAGCAAGTCGGCGGCCGACAAAATCACCGCCGCCGGCGGCGAGGCCATCGTCCTGCCCGGCAAGGCCCCGGTGGTGAAAAACAAGAAAAAAAACGCCGCCGGCAATTGATCCCGCAGCCCCCGGCTCTGCCGGGGGTGCAAACTGCCAGAAAAGGTTGTCTGCGTGAACCCCCGGCAGAGCCGGGGGCTGCCATTTATTCCGCTAATTACGGTGGTTGGAAACCATGTGGGAAAAAATTCGCGTCATCTGGCAGATCCCGGAGCTGCGCACCAAGATCCTCTTGACGCTGTTCATGCTGGCGATCTACCGCGTCGGCTTCCAGATTCACTTGCCCGTCATCGACCAGCAGGCCGTCGAAAGGCTCAGCCAGCAGAGCGGCGGCATCGCGCAAATGATGCAGCAGGTGGCCATGCTCAGCGCGAGCCAGCTGCAGGATGTCACCATCTTCGGCCTGGGCATCATGCCCTACATCTCGGCCTCCATCATTTTTCAGCTCCTGGCCAGCGTCTATCCACCGCTCGAGCAGCTGCAGAAGGAGGGCGAAAGCGGCCGCAAGAAGATCAACGAGTACACCCGCTACGCCACCGTCTTCCTCTGCTTGTTCCAAAGCTGGTTCTACATCGAGTCGTACGTCGAGACGCACGACTTGGTGGCCGTTGGCTTTCGAAGCAGCTCCGGGGCCCTCGTCTGGCATTGGAAGATCACCGCCGTCCTGACCATGACCGCCGGCACCACGTTCCTCATGTGGCTCGGCGAGCAGATCGACGAGTTTGGCATCGGCAACGGCATCAGCCTGTTGATCATGGCGGGAATCCTGGCCCGCATGCCCGCCGCCGGCTTCAGCCTGCTCCAGCAGGCCTCCCGCGAGCTCAGCGGAAGCGGCACCCAGATGGGAATCGAGGACCTGGTCATCCTGGCGGCCATGTTCGTCGCCGTCGTCACCGGGGTGGTGTTCATCACGCTCGGCCAGCGCCGCATCCCCATGCAAAGCGCCAAGCACGTACGCGGCCGGCGCGTCTTCGGCGGCACCCGCCAATACTTGCCCCTCAAGGTCAATCAGGCCGGCGTCATGCCCATCATCTTCGCCAGCAGCCTGTTGATGTTCCCGATGATCATCTTCGGCAACCTGGTCGGCATCACCAACCCGGAGAGCTGGTGGGGCAAAACCGTGCAGTGGTTCAACGATGCCTTCGGCACCGACCGCGGCTTCCTCTACAACCTCTTCTATCTGGTGTTGATCTACTTCTTCTGTTATTTCTGGACGGCCATCACCTTCAACCCCAAAGACATGGCCGACAACCTGAAAAACTTCGGCTCGTTCATCCCGGGCTACCGTCCCGGCAAGCGGACGGCCGACTACCTTGAAAAGGTCATGGTCCGCATTACCTACGTCGGCGCCGGCTTTCTGGCGGTTGTCGCGATCATTCCGACCGTGATCTCCAGCTCGCTCGGCGTGGAGCCGATGATCGCCAGCTTCTACGGCGGCACCAGCCTCCTGATCGCCGTCAGCGTCGCCTTCGACCTGGTGCAAAAAATCGATAGCCACCTCGTCATGCGCAACTACACGGGGCTACTGGAAAAGAAGCAAGTCAGGTGAGTAGGTCAGTAAGTGAGCAGGGAAAGCTAAAACCCGCCATCCATCCACCTACTCAGGTACTCGCGTACTCACGCACTCAGGTCCTCACCTTCCCCCATGCGTATCGTCTTCCTCGGTCCACCCGGCGCTGGAAAAGGGACGCAGGCCCAGCGGCTGAAGGAGTATTTGAACATTGCCCACCTGTCCACCGGCGAAATGCTCCGCGACGCCGAGGACACGCCCCTGGGCCGCCGCGCCGCCCGATACATGCTGGCAGGCCAGCTCGTCCCCGACGACGTGGTGGTCGGAATCGTCGTCGCGCGGCTGACCGGCAAAGAGTGCGCGCAAGGCTGCTTGTTCGATGGCTTTCCCCGCACCGTGCCCCAGGCCGAAGCCCTCGACCGCATGCTGGGCGAGCGCGGCATGCCGCTCGATTTGGTGCTGGCACTCGACGTGCCCGAAGAGCAGTTAGTCGAGCGGCTTTCGGCCCGCGGCCGGCCCGACGACGACCGCGAGACAATCGCCGAGCGCTTCCGCCAATACGATGCCTTGACCGAGCCGGTGCTGGAGTACTACGCTCGTCGCGGGATTCTGCGGCGGATCGACGGCGACGCCGCGCCCGACGAAGTTTTCAACCGGGTCCGCGCCGCCGCCGACGCCCTGGCCGGCAATTCGCCCTAGGGCCGCCAACCTGCTAAGATTACTGGAATATCGCCCGCGCTCCCGCCGCTTGCGCTTAGCGCGCCACGCCGCACGCATCGCCGCGCGGTTTTCGCCCACGATTTCCCCCGACTAGTTCATCGTGATCCAACTCAAATCCGAACGCGAAATCGCCCTCCTGCGCCAAGCCGGCATTTGTGTCTGGCAGGCGCACCAGTTCGTTCGCCAGATCGTCGCCCCCGGCGTGACGACCGCCGACATCGATGCGGTCGTCGACGAGCACTTCCGCCGCGTCGGCGCCGAACCGCTGTTCAAGGACTATCCGCACCAGAACAACGGCCGGCCCGCGTTCCCCGCCGCTACCTGCACCAGCGTCAACGACGAGGTGGTGCACGGCATCCCCAACAACCGGCCGCTCGCCGAGGGCGACATCGTCAGCGTCGACACCGGCTGCCGAATCAACGGCTGGTGCGGCGACGCCGCCGTCACTTACCCGGTTGGCCGCGTGTCGCCGGCCGTCCAGCGGCTGCTCGACGTCACCCTCGCCACGCTCGACCTGGCGTTCGACCTGATGCACACGAAGACCCGGTGGAGCCAGGTGGCTCGCGAAATGGCCCAGTTCGTCCGCGACCACGGCTTCTCGACGGTCGAGTGCTTCGTCGGCCACGGCATCGGCCGCCAGATGCACGAGGAGCCGCAGGTGCCCAACTTCCTCAGCCGATCGCTACGCGGCAGCGGCGACTTCCGCATCGAGCAGGGCCTGGTGATTGCCGTCGAGCCGATGGTCAACATGGGGTCGAAGCGGGTGAAGATGCACCGCGACCACTGGACCCAGTCCACGCTGGACCGCCGGCCCAGCGCCCACTTCGAGCACACCATCGCGGTGACCGACGACGGCCCCGTGCTGCTGACGGTCGCCCCCACCCCGGACGAGCTGGCCAACCTCAGCTGGGACTTCGCCGCCACCGCCAAGCTCGCGGCCAAGGCGGTTGCTTCGGCCAAGTAGCCAAATCAGGCGGAATTGGCCGCCGTTCGTCGTCCCCGGGGATTCTCGCCGCCGAACCGCGAATCAGCCCTTGAAGCCGCGGATAGCTTGGCCGTATATTTAAGCGTTTACCGCCATTTGGATGGCGGGCGCCTTTTTGGCGCCCCCGTCGGGGCGGCCGCTCCCTGGATTCCGCGATGAAAGTCAAAGCCAGCGTCAAGCGAATTTGCGACAAGTGCAAGGTCGTCCGCCGCCGCGGCGTCGTGTACGTCGTGTGCAGCAACCCGCGCCACAAGCAGCGCCAAGGTTGAATTTAGCCGCGCCCTTTGAGGGCGCGCTGAGGAGTTTTACAATGCCGCGTTTGTTGGGTGTCGATATTCCGAACGACCGACCCACGGTCGTCTCGCTGACGTACTTGTACGGCGTCGGCGACAGGACGGCCCGCGAGCTGTGTCACAAAGCGGGCATCAATCCGCAGGTCCACGCCCGCGACCTGGGCGAGGACGAAGTCGCCCGGCTCGCCGCCCTGCTGGACAAGGACTACGTCGTCGAAGGTCAGCTTCGCCGCCAGGTGGCGCAGAACATCTCGCGGCTGCGCGACATCGCCTGTTACCGCGGCGTGCGGCATCGCCGCGGCCTGCCGGTGCGCGGCCAGCGCACCCGCACCAACGCCCGCACCCGCAAAGGACCCAAGAAAACCGTCGCCGGCAAAAAAGGCGTTAAAGATTTACGCTAGGCCAGGCGCTCCACCCCGCTTGCGGCTTAGCGCCGCTGCCACTTACCAATTCACAGTTCAGCCATGGGCAAAGTCAAACAAAAGAAGAAAACGCGTCGCAACGTCTCGGTGGGCATCGCCTACATCCACGCGACGTTCAACAACACGACCGTCACGATCACCGACACCAAGGGCGACACGCTCTGCTGGTCCAGCGCCGGCACGAGCGGCTTCAAGGGAAGCCGCAAGAGCACGCCCTTCGCCGGCCAGATGGCCGCCCAGCAAGCCGCCGACAAGGCCAAGAAATTCGGCCTCAAGGAAATCGAGGTCAAGGTGAGAGGACCGGGCAGCGGACGCGAAAGCGCGATCACCTCCCTCGAGGCCGCCGGCCTCAAGGTCAAATCCATCGAAGACATCACCCCCCTGCCCCACAACGGCTGCCGCCCGCGCAAGAAACGAAGAGTATAGATGCCCGTAGGGTGGGTCGAGTCCGCGAGACCCACCATCTCGCTTGGTGGGTCT
>CAZHIV010000310.1:0-13298 GCA_964532675.1 uncultured Planctomycetaceae bacterium | reverse complement strand
CTGGTAGCCGCTGCGGCGTTCCCACTCGCCGTCCTCGTTGATCCACGGGTTGAGCAGCGAGTACGAGGAGGGCTCGGGCGCCCCGACGCACGCCCAGCGATCGAACTCGGGGCGCGGGCCGCACGTATCCCAGCTGTTCAGATACTTGCCGGCGCCGATTCGCATAGCAGACCGCATTATAGGCCTGTCTGCCGCGCTAAACTACTCGCCGTTTCCGAATTAGGAGCATCGCGCCTAGAATTGCCAGCACGCCGGTGGATGGCTCGGGGATGGGCGTTAGTAGATAGGCTCGCGAGGCTGCCGGCAGACCACCCGGGCCATCGGGGTCATACATTCCGTAGCCTACGATCTGCCCCTTGTCGTTAATGCCAGTTGCTTCCCACAGAATCCAACCGGTGCTGCTGTCAGGATCCAAAAGTGTGTTGAGATCGACAGTCGCGCCGGTACTGCCATTCGCGTCCGTTGGTGTCCAAACAAATGCGCGCGTGCCGCCCGGAGGGAAAGTTAGGCCGCCCCAGCCCACAACTTGTCCCTGAGAATTAATTCCTTGAGGCGCGATGCCGTAAAACGGACCGTCATCGAGCGCGACCATTGAGCCAGCGGTGCCGTTTTGCGTCGATGGAGTCCAGAGGAATGCTTGATATGTCGAAATTGATGAGTAGCTTCGGCCCACAACTTGGCCGTATGCATTAATGTCATTTGCGTAGCTGCGTATGTCACCCGGCAAGCGCCCCAGGTTAAGCATCGAGCCGCTGGTCCCGTTGGGTGTTGTCGGTGTCCAGAGGAATGCCTGGTCTCCCCCGGCATTTCGATACCCGACAACCTGTCCTACTATGTTAATCGCCTGCGCCGTGCTACTGTTTGCGCCATCGCCCAAATCCGTCACGACACCTGACGAACCATTTGCTGAGTTCGGAGTCCAAACGTATGCGCGAAGAAGATCCGTAGTGTAACCGACAACCTGGCCAAACGAGTTGATTCCATACCCGACACTACCACCTTGTGTCGGTACGTTAACCGCGACCATCGAACCAACTGTTCCATTCTGCACAGTTGGTGTCCAAAGGAAGGCGTAACCTAAATCACCTCCGAATTCGTCCTCGGTGCTGCCATCCCCGACTACCTGTCCCTGTGAATTGATACCCCACGCTATGCTATTGTTCGCGCCACCGGGGAAGTCGCCCAGGTCGACCATCGAACCAGTTCGACCGTTGGGCGTATCTGGAGTCCAAAGGAACGCATGGCCATCGAAAGACGACACCGAGCCGCCACCGACAACTTGCCCATACGAATTGACCCCGTATGCGTAGCTCTCTACTGTCCCACCCGGCAAATCCCCCAAGTCCGTTACGTAATATGGACGGAGCGCGATGGCCTGAGTCTGTCCGCCGAAAAAGATTAGGCCTATGAACAACAATTGACGTCCGTCACGTTTCGCTAATTCACGGATGGTAATCATATGAATCGCCTGCGTTACGCTTCTAACGTCGTAAATGTGCCGCTTGAAAGTTATTGTATACGTAACCGGCCGTCGAATGCGACTATCCCAGCATCGTTTATCAACTAACCACGACCCATTCTATGGTGGGCCACTATTGATCAGCCCTCCCACTCTCACATAAACTCCAGCGTACGGAACGCCCGCAGGCCGCGATTCAGGGGTACGATCGTCGCCACGGCGCCGACGACGATGGCCGCCCCGGTGCCGAGGACCAGCCACATCTTGAGGTACTGCGGATTCACCAGCGCCGCGCCCCAGGGCCCTTTGCCGGCCAGCAGGTAGAAGTGGCAGGGCAGGGCGGTGAGCACGACCACGACCATGATGTAGAGCGCGCTGAGCACCAGGTTCAGCGTGCCGCCGAAACCGGCCGCGATCTTCGAGGGCGACCTCTCGCGAAAATTGGGCATCATCGCCCCGAAGCCGACCGCGATCGACGCCAGCCCCAGGCACAGCAGCACACACGTCAATTGGTGCACCCCGATCACCAGCATGGGCACCTGCAGCATCATATCGCTCAGCAGCACCAAGAGGGCGCACGGCACCCAGGAGCCGAGCGACGCGAACCAGAACTTGCTCCACAGGATCGTATCGCGCTCCACCGGCAAGAGGCCCAGGATCCAGAAGCAATGCCCTTCCAGGCTGATCATCGGATAGATGAACCGCGTCGTGAAGGTCGACAGAATGAGTCCCACGACCGCCAGGTTGAGGAAGCTCACCATGTTGATCCACGTGATGTAGCCGATGTCGCTCTGCGGATTGTTGAAGCGGTCGACATTGAGAAAGTACAGCCCCAGCAGACCGAAGAAAATGAGGAATTGCGACCACTGCACCGGGTCGCGGCGCAGCAGCTGCCAGTCCTTGGTCAAGAGCAGTCGCAGCGGCGTCGGAAACGGCCACAGCAACATCGACACCAATCTATCCGCCGGCGCCAGCCGAACCGGTCGCCGCGGCGTTCGCCGGCAGGCAAAGTTCGCGTAGCTCGTGCGAAACCATCGCTTGGCCGCCCACACCGCCACGACGTGCAGCAGCAGCGCGTTGGAAATCAAAAGCGCCAGGTACAGCACGCTCTTGGTGACCGGCAAATCCGCCACCTCGTCCGTATACACGACGTTCGGCAGCCGGGCCGCCTCGAGCAGGCCGTTGGTCAGCCACGTGCTGGGCAGCCATTCCTGCTGCGTGAAGCGAAAGCGGTGCAGGGTCTCGGTGAACCATTCGGTGCCGAACAGCCGCGATTGCGGGCTGCTCACGGTGCGCCACACCAGCGGCACCGCCACACCGGCCACCAGCAGCGCCGCGCCCATGACGACTATTTTTCGCAGGTGCGGCAACTTGTGAATCACGAGGAGGCAGCAAATCGCTCCTACGCCGCATGGGATGTAGACGAACGCGATGATCAGCGGCAGCAGCAGCAAATAGTAGTACCATGGCGCCCCGGCCACGATGCCGTAAGCGATCATGATCGGGCTAGCTAGCAGGAAGAAGCCCCAACTGCTGTAGAACACCGCCTCCTGAAACTTGTACAGCACGATCCGCTCTGGCCGCACGGGCAGGGCGAGCAGGTATTGCGTCTCCGGCGAGTTGTACAGTCCCGTATACAGGATGATGCCCGACGAAAACACGAGCATCACGTTCAGCGAGGCGAAGAACAGGTGGAACACGAACTGCACGGTCTGCGCGTGGTACGGCGCGCCCGGTTGCCCCACGTTGTCGACGACAAAGCCGAAGCCCTCGTAAAACAGCAGGAACAAGCCGGTCCAGAAAAACAGGCTCAAGGTGGCGACGAGGATCGTCCGCAATCGGGCGGTGGTGAGCTGCTGCCGGAGGGAGGATCGGGCCACGCGATAGCGCATCTGCCACAAGAGCTGCGCTTCGCGGTCCTCGGTCGGCAGCGACGGAGCCCCGATTTCCCGGTCGGAAAGGCGCGCGATCGGCAGCGGCAGCGCGTGCTCTTTCATGGCGCGAAGTGCTCCAAGTCGGACGGGGCCGCCGCGCCGCGCGGCGCGGACCCGTTGGTTTCCGTCATCGCCAGGTACATCGACTCCAGCGTTTGCCGCTGGCCAAACCGCTCGCGCAGCTTCTCCACGGTGCCGTCGAACAGCAGCCGCCCGTGGCTCATGATGCCCACGCGATGCGAAATTTCCTCTGCCGCCGTAAGAGTGTGCGTGCTCATCAGGACGCACATTCCGCCGGCCGCCTCCCGCTGCAGCAAGTCTTTCACCAGTCGGATGCTGTGCGGATCGAGGCCCACCATCGGCTCGTCCACCACGAGCACCCGCGGCGAGTGCAACAGCGCCGACGCGAACACGGTCCGCTGTTTCATGCCGTGCGAATACGTTTCCGTGAGCTCGTCGATGAAGTCACCCAACTCGAACCGCTGCACTTCCCGGTCGATGGCATCGGCCGCCCGGCGGGTGTCCATTCCGTACATGCGGGCGACGAATAGCAGGATTTCGCGGCCGGAAAGCTTGTCGTACAAGAACGGCTGGTCGGGCACGTAGCCGATCTGTGCCGTCGCCTCGCGAGTCTGCATCACCAGGTCGTAGCCGCCGACGCGAATCGATCCGCTTGCCGGGCGCATCAGCCCGACGAGCATTTTGATCGCCGTCGTTTTGCCGGCGCCGTTGTGCCCCAGCAGCGAATAGAGCTCGCCCGCCGCCACGCGCAGATTTAAATTGTCGACCGCCAACTTATCGCCGTACGATCGGCTCACCTGCTGAAATTCGATCATCACGGCGAATGGGTCGGTGTGGCTAGCGTGGCGACGGAGTCCAGATCCAGCAGCTCCTCGGCCAGCTTGAGCATGTGCGGCTCGTGGCAGCGCTCGAACCGCAGCCGGGCGTCCATCAGGTACATGTCCTGCCGCAGCACGGTGCCTTCGTCGTTCACCCACAGCACCGACCGCAGCGTGTTGCTGGAGGCCACGCCGGCCGGGGACAACGTGCGGTACTCGATCTTCCGCGCCCTTAGCCGTTCGCCGCGGTGCTCCATCCAATCCTCCGAAACGACCTCCGCCTGCAGGATTTCCATGGAGCTCGACGGCGGCCGGAACGGGCTGTAAACCTCCTGCTGCCACTTGCGGCCGACGTACACCTGCAGCAGCTTCGGCTCCGGGATCAGCTCGCTGGCCAGCAGCGAGGGGGCGGGCACCGGGTGGCGCGACTCGTGCGTCACTTCGCCCGTCTGCAGCTTCAAGATGAGATTCGGGCCGTCGACTTTCCCGACCACCTTCATCACCAGGGGCAAATCGTTGAGCCACACCCGCGTTTCGAACGACGACAGGCTGCCCAGCGAATCGAGGACCAGTTCCGTCCGCGTGTCGAGCGAGATGTCGCCCAGTCCGCGGACCAGCGCGCTCATCCATTGCGGCGCCAGGCGGCCCAGGTCGATGCCCTCGAGCATGACGCGGCTGTGGACCTCGGTCGTGCCCAGCGCGCCGGGAATGGCCTGGCTCACGGCGTGGCCCACCGGCCGGCCGTCGTACCCGATCTGCCAGCAAACCGGCTCGTCGCGGATCAGCACGCCGTGCCCGGGCGGCTCACCCTGGAAGAAGGGCGGCAGGATGCGGGCGACCATCAGCCACGACATCGTCCCCACCCATAGCATCACCACGAGCGCGACAAAAATTCGGTTGCCCATGCTTCCGCTCCCTCACCTCGGAGTAGCGCCTGCATCCTGTTCGCGGTTGGCCGACCGGCATAAGACCGCGTCGGTGGCCCGAAGGTTCCCGCCAGTGCCCGTTCGCCTCCCAAGCCGGCCAGCTTTTGGGCCCCTTCAGTCTATACCCGCGGCGTCCAAAATACCATGAATTCATCACGATTTCATTTCGCAAATGGCCGATGAACATTGCCGGACCGCAAAAAATATGGCCGATTACTGGGGCGACGGTCGAGGGGGCTGGGGGCTCGCTTGCTACCGGCGGCGTTCAGTGCGGCTGTCGCCGGCGGCTCGCGATGGAGCCCCGAGCCCTTGCCCTCCACGCTGGCATGGCCGTTGCCGCAGGCAGTTCCGATTGCACGATTCGCCGGCTCCGCCCAAGATAGCGGCCATACGATTCGACATCGCTGCCCGCGCGACCTGGAGGATTTGGGCATGAACGGACGACACGTCGCCGACCCGCCAATCGGCACGCAGTCAAATTGGCGTGGCGCTCTCATCGCAATGCTATTCGCTGCCCTGGCTGGCTGTAACCGCGGCGAACCGGCCGACGATGCGTCGCCCGCCGCGAGCACCCGCAAGCCGGCCGCCGTCGAACAGCCGAAGGAAATCGATCGGGCCCACCCGGTCGTTCGCATCGACACGAGCCAGGGCGCAATCACGCTTCGCCTGGACGCCGTCCACGCGCCGGGCACGGTGCGCAACTTTCTCAACTACGCCACGAGCGGTTTTTACGACAACACGATCGTCCATTACGTCGACCCCGGCCAAATGATCGTCGCCGGCGGCTACACGACCGACCAGACTCCCAAGCCGCCGCGGCCGTCGATCCGCAACGAGGCGCACAACGGCCTGAAAAACGTCCGCGGCACCGTCGCCATAGCCCGCGACCAGTCGCTCATCGACAGCGCCACCTCGCAATTCTTCATCAACCTCGCCGACGCACCCCAGCGCGACTACCGGGGCGACACCGCCGAGGAGTACGGCTACTGCGTGTTCGGCGAAGTGATCGAGGGTCTCGACGTGGCGGATCGCGTCTCCCGCGCGCCGACCACCGACCTCGGCGGCGACCTGCTCCAAACGCCGGACCGGCCAATCGTCGTCAACTCGATCCGCGTCGTTCGCTAGCCCGACTGTAGCCTGCCTCTGTGAGGCCGGGCTCAGTCTGAGGCCGGGCGAACGCGGTTCGCTCTGCGAAACTGATCGCTCGCCGACCAGCTTCATCGGCATCGATCGTGACATCTTCGAAGATGCCAGGGACTCTTGGGGTCGTCTCGTCATCGAATCACCGATTGTTGGTCGCTTGGTGACCATAGCCGAGCGCGCGACATCATCGACTGAGAGCTAAGAGCTGATAGCCGATAGCTGATAGCCGATAGCCTCGCTTCAAATTTCCAAAGAGCGAAACGCCGGTTCGCGGCGTGCGATCAAATATAGCCGATAGTGTACGGATTTCTAGATTCAAAAGTTGGCCACCTACTCGACGACGGGAGTCCGTGTTGAATTGGCCGCATGGTGCGACGGCCGTACCTCCGCCCAGCACTCTTCACGCAGATGGCCAAGAAAAGCGACTTGACAGTGTCGAGCGAGACCGCAGCGCCGGCGGAGATTCACTCGCTGGTGGAGAGCGGCAGATAAAGCACACGGACTCGGAGATTGACCGGCTGGTGTACGAGCTGTACGGGCTCACGGAGGAGGAGATTGCGATCGTCGAGGGGGCGACAGCATAAGGGGGAGGGCGGAAGGGGAAGGGGGACGGCCGTTTACGGTCGTTTGGGCGATAGTAGCCCCGGCATTGATGCCGGGGTTGGCGGGGGATTTACGTTACATCAGGAGGCCGGTTTACCGGTCTTCTCGCTGTGGCGCGGCGAGTTGCACCGCATTGGCTGAAGCCGTGGCGGCGAGAAGGCCCGTGAACGGGTCTGGCGGTGAGGGGATTGTGTTTCGTCACCCCGGCGTGAACGCCGGGGCTAATACCGCTGCGCGGCGAAGGACCGTGAACGGTCCTCGCGGCGGCAAGCCCGTTGTGCAGCGTCTGCCGCAAGCGCGGACGGATCACGAGCGGACGGCGCTCGCGCGGCAGATCGACCACACGGACGCTCCAGGTTGACCGGCTGGTGTACGAGCTGTACGGGCTCTCGGGGGAGGAGATTGCGTTGGTGGAGGGGGCGACAGAAAGGGGCTCGTGAGGTGGAAGTCTAGTTCAGAATGTCCAACCTTCGGTCACGTAGGCTTGATGAATTGACATGTACTGCAGCTTGTATGCTTCACAGATGTGCGGGATTCTTGGCCGACCCGTGGGCGTGTACTTTTCCTCTGATACCACCACACATCGTTGCCCGAGCGTTTGCCTCGACTCGAAAATCGCCAGTGCCATTACAAAAGGATCCGCTTGCGGAACCGGCCGATCAATCTCTACAAAATCAGGAAAGCGGTGGATTATTTGCTTTGCAATTCCGACCATTTGTCGCGTCGTCTTGGTGAACAACTGGCTGTTCTTCTTGCGACGCGCTGCCCAGCGCGCGACGGCGTCCTTTCCTGCTCGGAGTTCCTCATAAACCTCTTGAGGACTAATGAGCCTTTTGCTATCGATCAGAGTGTCCAGTTTTTCCCAAACCGAGACCGGCCTATTTTTACTCGGAGGGCGCCATTTGTGGAGTCCGATGAGCGACGAGGTGTCAATGATATATAGATTGTGTCCATTCATCGGCAGAGCCGATCACTACGTCGATTCAAGCTTCTTTAGATCGCTTAGTTTCACGCCGAGGTAGGTAACTGCATCATGGGTTGTTATCATTCCGCGCTTCTCGGCCTCCTGAACGAGGCTAATAAAGGCCCTTCCGCGTTGCCGTCGGCAGGTATTGGCCCGCGATGGGCCACCGGTGCGAGGCATTCTCGGAATTGACGCGCGAACGCGATCCTTTGCCTTCCAGCGCTTTTCGATGCTATTTGCAAGGGGTCTCGCTATTTGGCCGCTTCCTGTCAGCCGAAATAAGACGACGTATTTGCTGACCCAAAAGCGCTTCGCGAGGTCTTTTAATTGAGCGTCCAGGTGACTCTCTTGTGTCGGCAGCGGAACATTCCATGCCTGAGCCTCATCGTCGGGAACGAGTACCGCCCCTGCAAATCGATTACAGAATGGCTCGACGTTAGCATCGCCATCCGTAGCGATCTCCTGCGGCAAGCAAATCCCCGGTTCTTGTAGGAGCAAGTGACAGAACTCATGAATCAGAGTGAAGATACGCGCAAGCGGATCGTCCGATTCATTAACCACAATGACGGGGGAAATCGGATCAAAAAGCGAGAACCCGCGAACCTCGTCGACCGGGAATGGAAACTGGAAGACCAGGATTCCATAATCCTCGAGCGATTCTCTCCAACGGCGGTACGCTTCATGGCGGCTATTCCAGGCAGTCTGTTCGGCGAGTTCAATTCCGAGCGCTTTGCGATAGTTGACGGCTACATGTTCGGGTTTTTGCGATATTTGAATTCGTTTGGCGGGGAACAGCCGCTCCATTTCCAACTCACGCTGCATTTCAATGGCCCGACTCTGCAACCAACGAGCGGTGCGGATCGCAAGCAGGGTGCTCGACGAAAGCTCTCGCCGGTTTGCGGGAAGCTTGCGAAAGTCGGGCGGTACCTCCGGTTCCCTGGGAGGCTCCGGCAGCATGAGCGCAGCGAGCGGCCTCTGGTAATAATGCGCCAATTTGCGAAGGTGATTCCAGGCTGGCGATTTCTTGCCGTCTTCCCATTGATTGACGGTCTGCTCGGGGATGCCGAGTCGTTCCGCCACGTATGCGGTAGTCTGGCCAGCGGCTTTTCGAGCCCACTGGAGAACCGCGGGATTGACATCAATTGAAAAGCCTTGCGACATAACGGACCTTAACGACATTGGCTTGGCGTCGGCCGGCAACGATAGCATTGTAGCCGTAGGCGACCAATATTGGAAAATCAGCTGCGCTGCCCAGGATTTCAATGGAAAGTCGTGCTTGCTTGGGACAACGGGGCACGCGATCACGAGCGGACGGCGCTAGCGCGGCAGATCGAGCACACGGACGCGGAGATTGATCGGCTGGTGTACGAGCTGTACGAGCTCACGGACGAGGAGATTGCGATTGTCGAGGGGGCGACAGCATAAGGGGGAGGGCGGAAGGGGGAGGGCGGAATTGGACGGCCGTTTACGGTCGTGTGGGCGATAGTAGCCCCGGCATTGATGCCGGGGTTGGCGGGGGATTTACGTTTCATGCGGATTGTGTTTCGTCACCCCGGCGTGAACGCCGGGGCTAATAGCGCCCTGAAGGGGCGGCATGGATCATGTCGCCCCTTCAGGGCTTTGTTTTTGTTTGATGCACGTCACCGGGGGCTTACGCCACCCGGCTACATGCTGCCGCCCCTCTGGGGCTAGCCACATCCAGCCATCCGTCAGCCGTTGCATAATCGTGTGAGCGGCGGGGCTAATAGCGCTGCGCGGCGAAGGACCGTGAACGGTCCTGGCGGTGGCGGGCGGTTGCCGGCGGCGGCGTTGCTGCGGGGCGATGCGATCAATTAAAATGCTTGTTCGTCCCAGGCGGCGGCGGAGGCCGAACGGTCGCGACCGCGGGGGACTGGGTGGGAGCCGATCTGGATCGCGTCTGGGAGAGCGACACTGGGCCGCCGTAAAGGGAAAGACCGGGCGAAGCGGGAGGAGGGGCGTGCTGCTGCGCCGAGCGGCAGGGCACTGCGGAAATCGCAGCCGCTCCCGGGGTTGGGGCTGTTGGTTCTGCTGGTGCTCGCCTCGGGGTGCTCGGCCCTGGTTTTCCAGCTTGCCTGGATGCGCGAGCTGCGGCTCGTCTTCGGCGCGACGACGGCTTCGGTGGCCGCGGTGCTGGCGATCTTCATGGGGGGGTTGGGCCTGGGCAGCGCGGTGCTCGGGAAGCTGGCCGACCGCGCGGCGAACCCGTTGCGGATGTACGGGTATCTGGAAGCGGCGATCGCATTGAGCGCCGCGGTCAGCCCCTGGCTGATCGAGCTGGCGGGCGCGATTTACCTGGGCCTGGGGGGCCAGGCGGCGCTGGGGCTGACGGGGGCCACGGCGATCCGGCTGGCGTTGGCCGCCGCGGTCCTCTTGGTGCCCACGTTTCTCATGGGCGGGACGCTGCCGGCGGCGGTGCGGGCCGGCACGCCAAGCGACGATGCGAATCGACGGGCGTTGGGTTTGCTGTACGGCTCAAACACCGTCGGCGCGGTGCTGGGATGCGCGGCGGCGACGTTTTTCTCGCTGGAGCAACTCGGCACGCGGGCCACGTTATGGACCGGCTGCGCGATCAGCCTGCTGGTGGGCATGATCGCCGTGAGGCGGTCGCGAACGCTCGCGCCGCAGGGGCCGCTGCTGGACCGACCCCAAACCGCGCCGCCGCGGGAGGCGAACAGGGATCGCCGGTTGGAAGGCGCGGGCGCCGAAGCGGACGCCCGGCCGATCCTTATCTATCTCACGGCGGGCGTGCTCGGCTTCACGTTCTTCGCGCTCGAGCTGGTGTGGTATCGAATGCTGGCGCCGATCCTGGGCGGCACGACGTTCACGTTCGGGCTGATCCTGTGCGTGGCGCTGGCGGGGATCGGCGTCGGGGGCGTGGCGTACAACATCATCTTTCGGCGGCTTCGCCCGAGCTGGTCGGCCCTGGCGGTGACTTGCGCGTGCGAGGCGCTGTTCACGATGATCCCGTATGCCCTGGGCGACCGGCTGGCCTTGATCGCGGCTTGGCGCGCCGACGCGGCGGCCGACTTCGGCCATCTCGTCCTGGGTTGGAGCTACGTGACGTGCATCGTGGTGCTGCCGACGGCCCTGGTCAGCGGCATCCAGTTCCCGCTGTTGACGGCGCTGTTGGGCCACGGTCGGCGGGAAGTGAGCAAGCATCTGGGCGCGACCTACGCGTGGAACACATTGGGCGCGATCGCCGGCTCGCTGGTGGCCGGGTTTGGCGCGTTGCCGCTGCTGACGGCCCCGGGCCTGTGGCAGGCGATTGCCGCGCTGCTGGCGGTCTTATCGGTGGGCATCCTCGTTGCTGCCCCGGGGATCCGCCGTGGGAATGCGATTGCCGTCGCCGGCCTGTCGGTCATGACGGTCGGCTGCTTTTTCGCTCAGGGACCGACGGCGGCCTGGCGCCACGGCGGAATCGGGGCCGGCAGGGCGCAGGTGCCCACGAGCGATCCGAACCGGATCCGCCAGTGGCAGAACGAGAAGCGCCGCACGTTGGAATGGGAGGCGGACGGGATCGAATCCAGCATCGGGATCGTCGCGGGGGACGGCATCAACTTTTACGTGAACGGCAAGAGCGACGGAAATTCGCTCGTCGACGCGCCGACGCAAATCGGCGTGGCCATCCTCGGCGCGATGCTTCACCCCGACCCGCAAACCGCGCTGGTGATCGGCCTGGGAACGGGCGAATCGGCGGGCTGGCTGGCCGAGATGCGCCAACTGCGCCGCGTCGACGTGGTGGAGATCGAGCCGGCCATCGACGAGATGGCCCGACGGTGCAGCGAATTGAACTGGGACGTGCTGAACCATCCGCGGGTCGAGCGGATCTACAACGACGGGCGGGAATTCGTCTTTGCCACCGACGAGACGTACGACTTGATCTTGTCGGAGCCGTCGAACCCCTACCGGGCCGGGATCGCGTCGCTCTATACGACCGAGTTTTATCGAGCGGTCCGCCAGCGGTTGAACCCGGGCGGATTGTTCATCCAGTGGCTGCAAGCCTACGAGGTCGACGAACGCTCGGTGCACATCGTGCTGGCCACCGCGCGCCGGGTCTTCGATTACGTCGAAGTCTGGCAGTCGCTGCCGGGCGATCTGCAGCTTGTCTGCTCCAGCACGCCGATCGAGTACTCGGCCGGCGAGCTGCGCGAACGGATGAGCGGGCCGGTGGTAAAGGACGCCCTGGCAGAGGTGTGGAAGGCGAACGATTTGGAAAGCTTCCTGGGCCGCTTCGTGGCTAATTCCCAGTGGGCCGATGAAATTGCCGCGACTCCACGCGCGCCGATCAACACCGACGATCGGACGATCCTGGAATACCGCTTCGCCAAAACGGTGGGCCGAGAGACGCCGTTTTCCGTCGAGCCGCTGCGCGACCGCCTGCGCGCGGCCGGGTACCATCGCCCGGCGCTCGGCGGCCAGACGCTGGATTGGAACCAGGTCGAGCTGCGGCGGCAGGAGTTCAACCTCGTGCTCGGCGGCCAGTTGTCGATCGCGCTATTGCCTCGGGCCGAAGACCGGGCGGTGGTCGAAGCGTTTGAATACTACAAGAACAATCGGTTTGCCGAGACCATCGCGATTTGGCCGGCGGAGCATTCGCCGGCGTCGACGGACATTCAGCGGCTCGTTTTAGCGCGTAGCTACGCCGAGCTGGGGCGCTCGGAGTGCCTGGAGCTGATTGCCGCCTCGGCCGAACGCTTTCCAGCCGAGGCGGCCGCTTTGCGTTCGATCTATCATTGGCGCGCCGGGAACGTGGCCGAGGCGGCGCGGGCGCTGGACGAGTTTTATGCCCAGCTTCGGGAGTCGCCGTGGGTGATGGCCGTGTTTGCGGAAACGGCGGTCTCGCGTACGATCGACGTGGCCAAGGCCGACCGCGAGGCGGCCGAGCGGCTGTACGCGATGCTTTCCGAGCCGTTTGCGTCGCGCCGCTTCGGGCAAATTCGAATTCTGGCACGGTTCATGGTTGCCGAGCAGCTCGGAGCCGAGTACGTGGTGGCGGCGCTAGGCGAGCTGGAGCCGCACATCGTCTGGACCCGAGAGGTACTGCGGCCGCGAGCTGCCGCGTACGCGGCCGTGAATCATCCGCTGGCAGCCCAAGCAGAGCACGACTGGCAGTGGTACCGGCGGCAGGCCCAGTAGATGAAAGATCTAGTCCTGTAGGGAACGGCCTCTGTGCCGTTCCGCGGGCTAGTCCTGTAGGGAACGGCCTCTGTGCCGTTCCGCGGGTCCATCAACAACGCGGAACGCCGCAGAGGGCGTTCCCTACACGCTGTGCTTATCGCCCGGAAGGGTTCAAGTGGATTCAACAATTGCCGTCGCCCCTGCGGACGAGCGCCCGGCGAAGCAAAAAAGCCCCGCGGCTTACGCAGCCGCGGGGCTTGGCACATCTCAAACGGTCAAATCCGATCAGCG